>NZ_CAXBOV010000011.1:0-133395 GCF_963977355.1 uncultured Halopseudomonas sp.
GCCAGCAAGCTGGCCTGGCGATCAGACAGGTAGCTGGCGCCAACGCCGAAATGCTCACGGGCGGCTGCATCGACACCAAATACTCCGCGATCCCATTCGGCAATGTTGAGGTAGACCTCGAGAATCCGCTGTTTGGGCCAGAACACTTCGATCCAGAGGGTAAACCACACCTCCAGCCCCTTGCGTGCCCAACTGCGGCCGGACCAGAGAAACTGATTCTTGGCTACCTGCTGGCTGATGGTGCTGGCACCGCGCACGCTTCCACCCTGGCGATTGTGCTCAACCGCTGCCTTGATGGCCTGCAGGTCAAAGCCGTAGTGCTCGGCAAAGCGCTGATCTTCGGCTGCGATCACCGCCATTTTCATGCTATCGGGTATGCTGTCGTACGGCACCCAGTCGCGGCGGATCTCATAGGGGGCGTCATCGCCACGATGCTCGATCCAGCGCTCGACCATCAGCGCCGAGCCGGGAGAGGGTATCCAGCGCAGGGCGATGACCGGCAGCAGGCTGATCAACATGAGGATCAGTACCCACTTGGCGATTTTCAGCAGGACTTTCTTGAACATTCATGGGCCCTTCACAGCATTGGCTCGCAGTATAGAACGGAGTATTCGGCCATGGCCAAACTATTGCTTTTGCTGGCGTCCTTCAGCGGTTTTACCGGGGTAGCCCTTGGCGCCTTTGCTGCACACGGGCTGCGCGCCAAGTTGCCAGAGAATCTGCTCAACGCCTTTCAGACGGGCGTTCAGTATCAGCTCTGGCACACCGCCGCCCTGATTGGCATCGCACTATTGTTGCTGCGCTGGCCGGAGAGCACTTTATTCAAGGTCTCAGGTGGCCTCTTTGTTTTGGGTATTGTGCTGTTTTCCGGAAGCCTCTACGCCATGGCGCTGAGCGGGATCGGCAAGCTCGGCATCATTACCCCCTTTGGCGGCGTGTCTTTCCTGCTGGCCTGGCTGTGCATGGGCGCCGGGGTATGGCGTCATTTGTGAGCCGTTGAGCATGGTCAGCCCCGGCGCGATCACGTTACAATAGTGCTTTCCCGATGATCCCCAGCCCCCGAGAAGCCCATGCAGATCCAACTGAATGGCGACCCTTTCGTCCTTGACAGCGCCACGACCCTGACCGACCTGATCGAACAGCTGGGTCTGACCGGCAAGCGTCTGGCCATCGAGCTGAATCTGGAGATTGTGCCGCGTAGCGAGCACAGCCAGACGGTCCTGACCGAGGGTGATCGGATTGAAATCGTCCATGCCATTGGCGGCGGCTAGCCTGCCCTGCGGAGAACACATGACAGATCTGAATCAGGACGCCTTTACCATTGCCGGCGTGCAATACGGCTCGCGGCTGCTGGTTGGCACTGGTAAGTACAAGGATATGGAAGAGACCCGCGCGGCCATCGAGGCCTCTGGGGCGGAAATCGTCACGGTCGCCATTCGCCGCAGCAATATCGGCCAGAACCCTGATGAGCCCAATCTGCTGGACGTGATCCCGCCGGATCGCTACACCATCCTGCCCAACACAGCCGGCTGCTATACCGCAGAAGATGCCGTGCGCACCTGCCGCCTGGCCCGTGAGCTCCTGGACGGGCGCAACCTGGTCAAGCTGGAAGTGTTGGCCGACCAGAAGACCCTGTTCCCCAATGTGATTGAAACCATCAAGGCGGCAGAAGTGCTGATCAAGGATGGTTTTGACGTGATGGTGTATACCAGTGACGACCCGATAATCGCCCGTCAGCTGGCCGAAATGGGCTGTGTAGCTGTCATGCCCCTGGCCGGATTGATCGGCTCCGGGCTGGGTATCTGCAATCCTTATAACCTGCGCATCATCCTCGAAGAAGCGACAGTGCCGGTACTGGTTGACGCCGGTGTGGGCACAGCGTCCGATGCTGCCATTGCGATGGAACTGGGCTGCGCCGGGGTATTGATGAACACCGCCATCGCCCACGCTAAACAGCCGGTAATGATGGCTGAGGCTATGAAGCATGCGGTACTCGCGGGCCGTGGCGCTTTTCTGGCCGGCCGTATGGAGCGCAAGCTTTACGCCAGTGCCTCTTCGCCGCTGGCCGGCACCTTTTTCTGAACGAGATCTACATGTCCCAGACCCCCCCTGAAAACACCTCCGACGATCTGCCCGCCAGCGATGCAAATGAAGTGATCGAAGTCGCAACCGGCGAGGAGGGCACGTCCCATCCGCGCCGGGCAATTCGCAGCTTCGTGATGCGTGCCGGCCGCATGACCGAGGCCCAGAAACGCGGCATCGATCTTGGCTGGCCGCGTTTTGGCCTGAGTCTGGATCAGGGTCAACTGGATCTCGAGGCGCTGTTCGGCCGCCAGGCTCCGTGCACCCTGGAAATTGGTTTTGGTATGGGGCAATCCCTGCTGGAGATGGCCCAGGCCGCACCCGAGCAGGATTTTATCGGCGTCGAGGTCCACCCTCCCGGCGTGGGCTCGTTGCTTAACGGCGTACTCACTGCCAGCATCGACAACCTGCGGGTATTTGACTGTGATGCCATTGAAGTCCTCAACCAGTGCATACCCGATGGCAGCCTGGACCGGTTGTTGCTTTTTTTCCCTGATCCCTGGCACAAGAAGAAGCACAACAAACGCCGTATCGTGCAACTGGCCTTTGCCGAGCAACTACGCAGCAAGCTGAAGATCGGGGGCATCTTCCATATGGCCACCGACTGGGAAGCCTATGCCGAGCACATGCTGGAAGTCATGAGTGCGGCACCGGGTTATCGCAACCTGTCTGAAGACGGCACCTTCGTGCCCCGCCCCGAAGAGCGGCCGATCACCAAGTTCGAGCGCCGTGGCGAGCGCCTGGGGCACGGGGTGTGGGACCTCAAGTTCGAGCGCGTAGACTGAATCTGGCGTGTGCGAATGACATTGTTCCTATGGGTTGGCGGGCTGTACATACCTAAGTCGGATGCGCTCCAGTTCGCCTGACTCTTGAAGCTGTTCCAATGCCTCCGACCAGGCGGCCACCAGGTCGTCGTCGCTGTCCTTGCTGAAGGCGATATACAGCGAGGCGCGGTAGATCTCAACTGGAACCTGTCGCAGCATTCCGGGTGCGATATCCAGTTGACGGCTGTAGTGCGCTACGCCGCTATTGGTGTCGCCAATGATTATCTCCGTTCGTCCAGCCAGCAGCATGAGGTAGAGCTGCTGGTTTCTGACGGCGCTCCGGTCCAGATTGTCGAACCCCAGAGAAACCAGCAGGTCGGGAATGAGGCCCGCATTTCGCGTAGTAATTCGCGGTGCGCGCATAAGTTGTTCCAGGGAATACACCGGCTGCGGTGCACTGGCCAACTGATAGGGGTGGATGGACACTTCAGCGATCGGGCCCACCCATTTGTACAGCGACTCGCGCTTTGCAGTGCGGAACAGGGAATACATGATCGTTCTGGGCTCCAGGTTCAGAGCGCGGGTAGCTCTGAGACTCGGCACCAGTTGTATATCAAAATCATCACCGGTTACTGCCATGATGGCCCGAACGACTTCCGTGGTCATGCCGGTGAGTTGACCCTGCTCCTGATAGTTATAGGGCGCCCACTCTTCAGTGACAATCTGGTATTGCTCGGCGGTGGCCATGCTGCTGAGTATCAGAATGAGCAGCCCTGCGGTCCATGTTGACACTTTCACTCGTTCGGCCTGGTCTGAGGTGAATGGCTAAAACAGAGTCTTGAACGGAATCTGACCCAGAAAGCATAGACGTTTACGCGCATAAACCTTGCTAGCGTTTAAGGCATGATGTGTTCGGAGGACCGGAAGCTACACACTTTCAGCTGCATGAATTCGGTTGCGGCCTTTTTGTTTGGCTTTGTACAGGGCTGCGTCGGCCGCATAGATCAACTGATCGGCACCGCTTGGTGCACTGGGTACCATGGTGGCATAACCCACGCTGACGGTGACCCGGTTGCTGGGCGTCGAGTGCTCGTGCCTGATACCTAGCGCTTCGACAGCGCTGCGTGCGTTCTCAGCCACCTGTATCGCACCACTGCTGTCGGTGTCGGGGAGTATCAGCATGAATTCTTCACCACCGTAGCGCACCAGCATGTCGGTGGAGCGCTGCAGCTGGGCCTGGATTGCTTGAGTTACCTTGATCAGACAATCGTCACCCATCTGGTGGCCATAGTTGTCGTTGAAGAGCTTGAAGTGGTCCACGTCGAGCATGATCAGCGACAAGGGTTGCGGTTGCCGCCGCAGACGCAGCCAGACCTCCTTGAGGTAGGCATCACCAGCACGTCGGTTGGCGACCCCCGTCAATCCGTCACGGTCAGCCAGACTCTGTAATTCCTTGTTCAGCTCCTCCAGTTTGGCGGTGCGTTCAACCACCTTGTCTTCAAGAATGCGCGAATGATCCTGAATCTGGGTATACAGGCGTGCATTTTCAATGGCGACGGCGGCCTGGGCGGCCAGGAGCTTGATCAGCTCAACCCTCTCATCCGTGAAGGCGCCATCAGTCAGGTTGTTTTCCATGTAGACGGCTGCCTCAAAGCGCTCCCTTGCAATGGGTACGCAGAGGACTGAGCGCGGCTGAAGCTGAACGATGTAGGGATCGTTAACAAAGGGGCCTTCGCGCCTGGCGTCGTGGAGCACAACAGAGGTCCCGCGTTGGAACGCCTGGCTGATAACGCTCATTGGTAGGCCCAGCGCATTACCCTCATGATCGCGCAGCTTGCAATGCTCTGGGAGCTCTGCAAGGGAGGGCGGTGTTTCTGGCAGGGTGTCCGCTTCGATGATCAGCACGCCGGCGGTTCTTACAATCAGGCAGCCCCATTGGCCGCCAGCGTTCTCGAGCAGGATCGCCAGGGTTTTTTGCAGCAGCTGATCAAGGACCATTTCACCGGAGATCTCGCGTGAGGCTTTCATTACCGAGGCCAGGTCCAGCGTCGATAGCTGATTACCCGTCTGGTTGCGCCGTGCATGACCCCACTCGCGCAGTAGCGGAAACTCCATTTCCAGTTGGTTGACCTTGCGTAGCGCCCCCCAGCGGTTATAAACGCCGTGCGCGCCGCGCAGGTAGCCCTCGGCTGCATGTTGCTTGCCCAGGGCCAGCAAGTGCCGTCCAGCACGCTCAAAGGTGCTGGCTTCATCATGAAGAAAACCATGCAGACGGGCGTTGTCGATTGCCGCATCGTAGTGCTCAAGGGCTTTGCCATGCTCACCGTCAAGTTGCGCAAGTTCGGCGCTCATCGCCCATTGCAGGTGGCGGAAATTGGCTTCGCAGTTATCGGCCCAGCGGGTCATGCGGGCCAGATCTTCTTCCAGCCGCTGGCGTGTGCTTTGTTGCTCGGCTTTGTCCATGGTGGGGTACAGCGTGCTGAGCGTCCGGTTGGCGACGATGTAGAAGCGCACCAGTTGCGGCAGGGACATGGCAGACTTGATCAGCTTGTCCTGCTGGCGGACGCATTGCAGGGCCTCTGCGTAGTTGCCATACAGCAGATGTATCTCGGCGCTGTAGATATGGTGGTTGGCGATGCCGGTCTGAAACTCGCGCTCGCGCATGGCATTCAGGCAGGCCTGGGCGTCAAAGTCGTCGCTGCTCAGGCTGCCAGGGGCCAGGGTGTCACCCAGGAAGTTGCGCTGTAGCTGCAGGAACAGGCTGCCGGAGTCCATCGAGTCCTGGTACGCACACTCGCGCACGATAGCCAGGTTCTCGGCATGCAGCCGCCTGGCGGTTTCCAGGTCTATGCTCGGGTCCCAGATCACGCAGTCCTGGGCACTGTAGGCGAGGTAGAGCAGGTCGCCGGACTGGTAACCCGCCTCTATACCCTTGCGGAACCAGGGCGTCAGGGTGGCCCAATGGTTGCTCCAGTGGTGAATGAACATGGCGTATACATAAATCACCCGCGCACGCAGGCTCAGGTCATCCAGGCGCTCGTTGATGGCCAAGCCTACCTTGCCATATTCGTAGCCCAGGGCGGGTTCGTCCATTTCCCCGCACAGCAGCATGCCGTAGGCAGCGTAGGCAAAGGCTGACTCAGGACAGTTGCCCCGCAGCAGCGCCAGGTTGACGGATTTGAGCACCAGGTAACCAAACAGATTGCTGCCTGACAGGAACGCGGCGGCAAAAATTTCCATCAGCAAACGCATGGCGGTCAGCGTCGCGGGGTCTTCGATGATTGGCGCATTGACCAGATCGGCGATCTCCCGGCCAGCCAGATAATGTTTGACCAGACGCAGCTCCAGCGCGATTTCCTCTTCCCCGGGATGCTCGCTGAAGTTGACCCCCAGCAGCGCGAGCCCTTCGATGGCCGCATGGATGGACGCTTGCATCCTGCCCAGCGTTGCATTCTGCCGGCAGCGGATGGAGAGGATGTCGGCGCGCTGCAGGTCGGACGTGGCATGCTCAAGCATCTGTTCCAGCCAGCGGTCGGCCTCATGGGTGTGCCCGGTGAGATAGTTGTTCAGCTGCATCTCGGTGGCCAGGGTAGCCATCATCGAAGGCACCTGTATCCAGGGGTCTTCAGGCAGAAGCTCTTCCACTACCTGCAGATAGCCCAGCGCCTGTTCGTAGGCCGATGCCTTGCGGGCGCGGTAGGCGCTGCGCAGATTGAGCTCGGCCAGCTGTTTGCGCTCGCTGACGTCGGTGATCAGCGCCCGTCCCTGATTGAGGTGGTTGACGATATCAATCAATAGCTCATCGGCCACCTGTGCTCCGGCCTCCCGAAGCATCAGCCGCCCGATTATCAGGTGTACGCTGGGTAGTTCTTCACTATCGATCAGGTGGTAGGCAGCCTGTTGGACCCGGTCATGTTGAAACCGGTAGTCCGGATTGAGTTCCAGGCTCTCGCTGTGTTGCGTTGCCAGTCGGTAGTCATTGTGCAGCGGAAGCACGGTGTACTGCTGCAGCGCGGGAACCAGGGCCTGGGCCGTGTCAGCCTGAGAATGGTTGTAAATGATCGCGAGCGTCTGCAAGGTAAAGCTGTTGCCGATACAGGCGGCCAGTTGCAGTACCTTTTGCGTGTTCTCCGGGAGTTGGCGAAGGTTATCCAGCATGAACTCGACTACATCATCACTGGCGGCTTCCCAGCTGGCCTTGTCCAGATGCCAATGCCACTGACCGGTGCCGGGGTCGGACCAGATAGCGCCCCGCGCATGCAGTTGGCGCAGCAGCTCGTTGGTGAAAAAGGGATTGCCCTTGGCCCGGTGGAAAAGCATGTCACTCAGGGCCTGGCTGCTCTCTGGCGAGCAGCGCAGGGCTTCGGCAACCAGGCGCGACACCGAATCCTGGTCCAGGGGATTGAGATGTATCTGGTGTATGCGTCGGTGTTCTCCCAGGTCGTCCAGGAGCAGGCGAAGCGGGTGACCGGGGCCCACTTCGTTACTGCGGTAAGCGCCGATCAGCAGCAGGTGACTCTGGTCCCGGGAGCTGATGATTCGCCGCAGCAGTTCAAGCGTGGGGCTATCACTCCACTGCAGGTCGTCAAGAAATAGCACCACCGGATGGCCCTCGTCGGCAAACACCCGTAAAAAAGCTGCGAGCATCAACTGCAAACGGTTGCGACTTTCGGCAGGGGGCAGCTCGACCACCGGCGGCTGATCGCCGATGACCAGTGCCAGTTCCGGCACCAGATCGATTATCAAGGCGGCATTAGGACCGAGTGCACCTGCCAGGCGTTCACGCCAATCGGCGAGTTGGTCTTTGGGCTCGAGCAGGATCTGTTGCACCAGGGCTCGAAATGTTGCGGCCAGCGCCGAGTAGGCTTCGCCTCGCTGATACTGGTCGAATTTGCTCTGCACCAGAAAGCCGTGCTCACGGATCTGGTAGGGGTCGATTTCGTTGACCAGGGCTGATTTGCCGACGCCGGAATAACCATGAATCAGACACAAGCGAGTGTGTCCCTGCACTGCCTGCCCGAACAGGTCATACAGAATCTGCAACTCTTGCTCACGTCCATACAGGGCCTGGGGGACCAGAAATTTCTGTAATTGATCCTGCTCGCCAAGCGTGAAGGGCAGGAGTGCTTGATTCTGGTCCAGGGCTTTGGCGCACCGGTCAAGATCGTGAAGCAGGCCAACGCTGCTCTGATAGCGGTCCTCGGGCGACTTTGCCAATAGCTTGAGAACCACCGCGCAAACGGGTTCAGGTATCGTCGGCACCTGTTCAGCCGGCGATGCTGGTGCACGGCTTATATGGCTGTGCACCCATTCCAGGGTATTGCTCGCGGTAAACGGAGGTTGGCCGGTCAGTAATTCAAAGAGCACGCACCCGAGAGAGTAGTAATCAGAGCGGTAGTCCAGACTCCGGCTCATGCGGCCAGTCTGCTCCGGGGAGATATATGCCAGCATCTCGTGGGACTCGATAGCCAACTGGCTGGCCTGGCGCTCCTGGCTCAGTTCGGAGGCCATTGCGAATCCGGCCATAAACAGCTCGCCACTCTGGCGATCGATCAGAACGTTATGCGGTGACAACGACTTGTGCACTATGTCCTGGGCATGTACCTCACCGAGGAGCAGGGTCAACCTGCGGGCAATGCTCAAGACCTTTTGTACCGGCAGACATCGGCCTGGCGTATGGTCCATGAGCGAGGCCAGGGAACTATCAAGGAAGTCGCACACCAGCGCGAGGTTGCCGCTGCCATGGGGCACCAGAGCCTGGATGTTGCGTATGCCATCGATTCGCTGCAGACGTCTACTGATGCTGGCTTCGTGACTGAGCATGGCTATCTGACGACGGTCCGGATAGGCGGTATCCAGCGTTTCAATACAAACTTCGGCATCATCGGTCAGGCGGCGGGCGTGATAGGCTGCCCGGCCTGACTTGCGCCATAGGCAGGAGACGATCCTGAAGCCGGGCAGCTGTAATTCGCTATGCATCAGATGCCTCTTGCGTGGTTACGCTTAGCAGGAAAAGAGTCGGTTGAAAGAATTGCCGAACGCCGCCTGGGCATCCTCGAGCAAGGGTTCGCCATGGCCACACAGGGCGTGCCTGAATGTCAGTGTCTTGAGGCGAATAAAGTCCTCGGCGCCCGGCTCTGCAGCCTGTAACCATACCGGGCCCACATTCGCCGGGGTAAAGAAGCCCATCTGCTCCATGCGCTGGCGCGAGGCATCACAGAAATGCTCATCGGGCTGTAGCCAGTTCTGCAGGGCATCGCAGGCAAGCAATATGCCGCCATCGCGCTTCAAATGGAGTATTCCCTCGGGAAGCTTGCTGGTTTTGAACTGAAACAATGAGGCATCAGCCAGGGGCAGTGCTGAATCTTCGCCAAGGGTCAACGCTGCACCCTGTTTCTCTGGCTCCAGACCGGGCATGACCCAGTACTGGGCCTGGTAGCGATCCAGGTAGAAGGCGTCGTCGCGCCCGTGCAGAGCCCCCAGCCGGATAACGTCAGTCACTCTCCCCAGGCGGTCCAGTGCGGCCAGACCTTCGTCGCCGAGCCGCACCGAGTTGATCAAGATCAGCCGTTCACCCTCGCGAACAATGATCATGTTGCGGCTGAACTGCCAGTCGAGCTCCATCAATACGGTTTCCATGGCGCCGGTGACAAAAAATATCTCTGGCAGCACCTCTTCGATAGCACCGTGGGCCAGGGCGGGCGGGAATAACGTCATGCTTGCTCCTCAATCCTTATTGTAGATATAGCGGCCAGCGTAGCGGTATTCCCTGGCGTATTCATTCAGGTACACGTTGAGATATTGCTGTTGAGCCTGGTTCAGGCGACCTCGGGTAATGTCATCAATGGTTTCATCAAGGTTGCTGGTGTCCAGACGCCGCAGATGATAAAGAGTCATGTCCTTGCCGCCAAAAAAGCCCTTGAGAAAGGTGTGCAATGGCCGGGCTGGCGACATATCGAAAACCGCCCCATAAAGCGCCGTGAGAAGCGGTTGTTCTGCCAGGGAATCACGGTCAAAGGTGGGATAATCCCCAGGCGGCGCCACGTAGGGCGGATAGTCTTCTGCCCGATGCAATGGCTGGCCGGCCAGCGAATTCAGGTAGTCTTCATCCAGCCCCGCCTGGCGACCGCCGTGCAGGATGATGTTCAGGTAGCGGCGGCTCGGCAGGCAGCTGTTGTCGAGAAACTCCGGCATGCCGACATAGGTCAGGGCCGGAACTTGTGATTGAGTTCCAGCGTCTAGGTGAATGGTTTCCACTGCAACCTCAATACGGTCATAGCCGTGTCCGTACGCTTCTGCCGCATCCAGCAGTGCCAGTGCTTCATCCGCGCACTCGTGGAGTACCCCCAGAACCCGGTCATCCGGATGGCCGGTGTACTCAATGTTACCCACTCCGCCCTCGTGGCGAAAAAAATGCTGAACATTGAAGCGCAATCGCCAGCCGTGCAGTACTGCTCTGGTTGATGCCAGAGGTTCTATACCCTTGGCGCGCAGTGATAGCAGACTCATGTTCGAGCCAAAACCGAAATAGTGAAACATCGTTCCTTTGCCTCAGGTTAACCCGCCGTTGTTCACTTCTCCACTCCTGTCCGCGCGCAGCTGCCGTAGATCCTCGCCCGGTTACGTCTCCTTGGGAAAATCATGATCATAAGGGACGTTAAAGGCCGGCGCACTTTTACGGGGTTCGTGCTCGGTGAGCAGGCCCTCGATAGTAGGTACGGCCGTTATTCGGTCGCCCAGCCCCCAGGTCTCCCGGGCAACGCCGTACCAGTCCAGCAAGGTCGCGGCAAAGGAGGTGGCATCAAAGGCCTGACCATTGCCGCTACGCAGGATGGTCTGGGGTTTGATCCAGGGCGAGGCGAACACGGCGGGCACCCGTGGCCCCATGATATCGAACGCGAAGCCGTCGATCAGGTCGTTTGGCCAGGGCTTGGGCGCATAGGGCGGCGGCTGGTGGTCGAACAGGCCGCCGCTCTTGTCGAAAGTAACGACTAGCAGCGTTTTCGACCAAAGCTCCGCATTGCTGCTGAGCGCTTCATAAATCCCATTGAGCGCCCGTTCAGCCGGGACCAGTGAATTGAGTCCTTCAGCGGAGGAACCGGGGTGGTACGAGGTGCATTCGGCGCCGACCCAGGCCGGCTCCAGATAGCTGAAGCGCGGCAATGCATCGTTTTTCACATCGGCAAAAAATTGCTCCAGCGGCGCAATCCAGTTCGAGCTGGGGCGGCTGCTGTTGTTATCCAGCGCCTTGGCCCACGCTGCGTCCACCTCGGGAATCTGGCCCTTGAGATACAGCTGATGGGTGAACACGGCGTTGTCCCAAAGGATGCTGTAGTAGACCTTCCAATCCTGATGGCCGTGGCACCAGAGGGTGTTCCAGAGTGATTGGCGATGCGCGGTGTCCGGCCAGTCCTGATAGGCGGTTCCCCCTTCCCAGGTGCCCAGGCGGTTGTAGGCAGAGCCGCTGACCGAGAAGCCGCGATTTACATCCGTGCCGCCGGGGATCGAGCTGAACCAGTCATCACTCAGGGCGTAGGCGTTGGCCAGGCCATTGAGTACCGGTAGTTGTTGCGGGGTGAAACTCGATAGTACGTCAGCCGTGTTCTGGTTCCAGGCAAAACCATCCATGCTTGGCTGCTTGCGTTCGGCGTAGCCGGCATAGCCATGGAACATCTGCATCAGCCCGTCGCTGTTGTCGTGCCAGGGGTCCTGGGCCGGACCGCCGAGCACAAAATCATTGCTCAGTTTGCCCGCCATGTACTGGCTGACATGAGCCTCTTGTCCATTGGGCAGCGGATTGCTCATGTTGGTATCGAGGCCGCGGAAGCCATCGGTCGGGGCGCCGATCCAGTTCAGGCCGTCCTGCTGCCCGCGGGTGTGCAGCCAGCCCAGCACGTTATCGAAGGAGCGACTTTCCAGCATGTAGTAGACAACATGCTCGATCTTGTTGCGCATGAATTCGATGCTACCGGGTGTGTTCTCCCGTTCTTGGAGCGCGGGCTGGCTGGGCACCGTTCCAAACAGACTTGATTCGGCCGTGAACCCCTCAGGAAGAGCCGAGGTGTTGATTGGCTGACCGCCCAGTGGGTCAGCATTGCTAGCATCAAACTCCCAGATGCGGCAGCCCTCTGACACATCCTGTGGCTTCCAGGTCAGCACATGATTACCCACCACTGTCATCGCATCGCTCTGGTCGATGGCGGTCCAGTTACCGCTTTGCACGGTTGGCAGCGCCAGTGGCGGTGATGACTGTGGATCGAAGCTCCAGAGCCGGTAATTGGCACCGTGGCGGTCGAGTACGTAGTTACCGATGGCATACAGCTCGCGGTGGGCGTTAATGTCGCGGAAGCCACCACTGGAGAAATTCCCGGCAGAGAGACAATCGTCCTCGGCCTGGGGATCGAAACGCCATAGCTGATAGCTGCGCCGACCGGCAGCGGGGATCAGGCTGAGCACATAGCCGGGCAGCCCGATCAGCTCGAGCTGGGCAAAGCTGGCGCCCATGTTGGGGCGATAGTCGCCAAAGAATTTTTCCTTGTCCCAACTGCCGTAGGCTACGGTTCTCTCGGCCATGGGGTTGCCGCTGTTGCGGTCGAACTTGAGTACCCGGTAGTGGATCTGGTCGGCGTCGGTGGCCGGTGATGTCCATTCCACCACGTAGCCACCTACCTGCATCAGTCGGCGGTCAGCCGGCAGGCTGGCGTGGCTGTCCATGGCCACTTCGACGAGTGCCTGGCTGGCTTCTGGCAGAAGGGCGTAACTGGCGTAGGCGGGTGAAGTCGCGCTGCGTGCCAGTACAAAACCGTTTGCCTTGCTCTGCGCCTTGCTGGGCTTGAAGCTGTTGTTGTCGAGATTGAAGGCCAGGTCCTGCTCTTTCATCATTGCCAGCAGAGGAGCCACCCTGTCTGGCTTCACGCAGCCCTTGGCCGCGTCCCAGCCCCATTTTTGCTCAAGCTCAGTCAGTACCTTGTGCGGATCGTCCGCCGGATGCTCGGACATGTGCGCTTGCCAGCCTGCGGCAATCAGGTCCTGGCACATGACGGTGATCGGCGGTGGATAATCACCATTGGGTTTGTCGGCATCGCTCAAGGGCAGATCAGTGTCGTAGAGGTACTCGCTTGGGTGATTGGCGCACAGCACCCAGGTAGTCGGGGCCGTTTGCCCGGCTTCAGCGTCAAGTATGGTCAGCTGCACGATATCCAGCACGCGGGGCGTTTGCGGCAGATCGAAAGCCTGTTTCAGCCAGTCGTGCACGGGGCCGCCATAGGCGACCACGGGTTGGGTCCGCTGATTGCTGGTAAAGGTCAATGGTTTCAGATAATTGCGTAACTGCGCCTTGGCGTAGGGAATAAAGGCGTTGTTATAGTCGCTTAGCTCATTTCCGGCCCCGCCCGGTGCGGCAATAGGAGCAACATCTACAATACGCTCGACCGGGGTGTTGTTGGCGCCATTAAAGCCATTCTGCGCCAACAGGCATTCCCAGCGGCGGTTGGTTGGCGAGTAGAGGTAGTCTTTGTAGGTAAAGGTCTCCAGTGGCGGAAAGTGCAACAACTGGATGGACTGTACATTCGCCATGGCTAACCCGAACGGCAGCAGAAACTCCCAGCCCTCGCGCGCTGAAGCTGGAATGTTGGCGTAGTAACTGGCATAGGCCTGCTGCCCCGCTGCGATGTAGCCGGGGATGAGTTCCTCATAGGCAGATACATCGTCGGTGGGACTGGTGATCTTGAGCCGGTATTCGCCGTTGCCGTTGCGGTATGCCTGCGCCCAGGAACCAAAGTAAAGATCGCGTTGCAGCGTCTGGCTGAATACAAAGGTGATGGTGTCTGCGAGATCGGGGCCGTCGGCGCCAAAGCGGAAAAGTCCTGCTATATCCTCATAGTAGCCCAGGCCGATATCGATACTGTTTTGCTTGGTAGATGTCTTGTGAGTCAGCAAAATCCTCTCCTTGTGATAGTTGCGGTTATAGCCTTGCCTCGGCAAGTTTGCGCTGTCAGGTTCACATCAGACACGCAAGTTATCGACTCCAGTGCTGATAACTGATGCTCAAAGATAAAAAACAAGCTTATACCAACTTTCACCTTGCGGAGAAAAACGTGAAAATAGGCCGATATCCTTTCACCGTCGGGACCGGAGCGACGAGCGCAGGTCAGTTGTAAAGGAATGCAGATAATAATTAAAAAGGGAAATGAGATGAGTGACTCAGCTATAGAAAACAATTTTCAGGTGGTGTATCACGGCGTCTTGCCTGGTTTCAGCCATACGGATGTTCGCTCGGCGCTGGCCAAGCTGTTCAGGACCACCGAAGAGAAAGCCGACAAAATTCTTGCCAGCAACCGCGCCATCATTAAAGCCGGTATCGATCAGACCCTGGGCGAGAAGTATCTGCAGAAGCTGTCCAGCATTGGCATTGATGCCCAGTTAAAGCCTGAGCCTGCCCTTGTCGCTTCAACTTCAGCCTACGAGGCCCCCGTCGCGCCAGTTACCGCAACTGGCGGCGGCGCAGAGCGGATTTCGTCCAATGCCGGTGCTGCAACAAAATTCAAGACCGAAGAACACGTGCCTTTTATCTTTACCGGTAATGGTTTTGAGTATTTCAAGATCTGGATCGTCAATATCCTGCTGTCCGTCATTACCCTGGGTATTTATTCCGCCTGGGCCAAGGTGCGCAACAAGCAGTACTTCTACGGCAATACTCTGCTGGATGGCGCCAGCTTTTCCTATACGGCCAATCCGGTCCAGATTCTGATCGGCCGCATCATCGCCTTTGTCTTCTTTGTTGTTTACGCCGTGGCCGGGGAGCTGAGTGTTGTCGCAGGTATGGTTATGGGTGGGTTGTTAATCATTGTGCTGCCCTGGGTAATCTGCAAGTCCCTGCGTTTTAACGCCCACTACACTCAGTATCGCAACGTGCCTTTTGTCTTCCGTGGTCGCCTGGGTCAGGCTGCCATGGCGTTTCTGCTCTGGCCGCTTCTCGGCGTTCTCACGCTGGGTATTCTCATGCCCTATGCCTTTTACCAGCAGCAGAAATTCATCTATGGCAACCACAGTTACGGCACGGCAGAGTTTGATTTCCGGGCCACCGTGGGTGCTTATTACGGCATTTTCCTGCTCATCCTCGGCATTTTTGTGGTTGGCGGTATTGCCGCATTTGTAGCGGGTATGGTGCTACCGCTTCTGGCTTTCCCCGTGATTGCAGCGATGTATCTGGTGGTTTTCGCTTATTTTGTCGTCGCCACCAGCAATCTCAATTACAACAATATTCATGTGCGCGAGCACCGCTTTCAGGCCGGTTGGAAGGTACAGTCCTATCTGTGGCTGATGCTTACCAACACGCTGGGCATCCTCGTCACCCTGGGCTTTTTCCTTCCCTGGGCTCGGGTGCGCACGGCCCGCTACAAGGCCAAACATACCAGCGTTCACGCGGTGGGTGATCTGGACAGCTTTGCCGCTGCCGAACGGGAAGCGGTGGGCCCGGTGGGTGAGGGCGTGGGCGATCTGTTTGATATAGAGGTTGGCTTCTAGTGAGCTCTGCGACTCAGTCGATAGCAGGTAGCTGGTTCATGGCGGGTCAGGCTCGCCGTGAACCTGCTGAACTGACAGTCGATGCCTTGGGTATTGCGCGCATTGCCGCGCAGGGAGAGGGCCGCGAGCTGGCGCAGGCTGAAGCCGCCGAGCTGGATATCAGCGCGCGGTTGGGGCAAACGCCCAGGTTTGTGCGTCTACCCTGTGGCGGTGTGCTGGAGACCGGCGACAATGATGCAGTGGATGCCTTGCAGCGTCAGTGGCAGCCCAGCAGGTTTCGGGGCTGGGTCCACACGCTGGAAAGCCATCTGCCCTTTGTGCTTGTCACCGCAGCGCTGGTTCTGGTTCTTGCCTGGGCGAGCATTTTTTACGGCTTGCCAGCTGCCGCCGAGCGCATGGCCCACGCCCTGCCAGCGGAAACGCTCAACACCATTTCCACAGAAACCCTGACACTGATGGACAGGCTGACTCTGAGTCCCAGCGAGCTCTCCGCCGCAAAGCAGGCTGAGCTGCAAGCCGACTTTGCCCCGGTACTGGCCAGCTATCCGCAATTGCCGCTCAAGGTCCTGTTTCGCAAAGGCGGCGAGCGCATAGGAGCCAACGCCTTCGCGCTGCCCGACGGCACCATGATCTTTACCGATGAAATCGTCGCGCTGGCAGAGCGCAATGAGGAATTGGTCGCGGTTTTAGCCCACGAGATCGGTCACATTCATCACCGCCACAGCTTGCGCGCGATGATTCAGAACAGCGTGATCGGTATTGCCTATGTGATGCTGGTGGGCGACGCGTCAGCCGTGGGTGACCTCTTTGTCGGCTTGCCCGTAGTGGCGGCAACCCTGGCCTATTCCCGCGAGCATGAACTGGAAGCGGACCGCTTTGCCGTTGGCTACCTCGACCGGGAGGGGATTGATCGTCGGGCGTTTGTGGATATTTTGCAGCGGATGGACGATACCGCTCAATGCAGCGAATTGCTCAGTGAGGAGGATGATATTGTTGTCGAAGAGCTGTCCGAGAGTGAGCGGGTGGCTCTGTGTGAGGAGTTGATAGCTGAGCAGGATGAGGCTGGAGACAGCAGCTGGAGCAATTACTTGTCCACCCACCCGGCTATGCAGGAGCGGTTGGAACGGTTTGTTGGATATCCACGATAAATGAAGACCCTAGAAAACAGGGTCACATGCAAATAAATCACGGCAATGATCGGTAGTGGTTTTCCTTCGAATGAATTTTCGCCTCGATCACCGCCGTCTTCGCCACAGGGCAAGCCTCGTATTCCTGAAACACCAATAAGTTGCACCTGCTTATCGCAGTCTCTTCATATAGCGATCCACGCCGTGCTAGGTTAGCCAAAGAACCGAGCGCCATAACTGGACCCGAGAAGGGGCATTGTATGAACAAGGTGATTTCCGGGGTCTGGCCTCTACTGCTTGGCATCTTTTTGATCATGCTGGGCAACGGCATGCATTTTACCCTGATGGGACTGCGTGGTGGGATTGAGGAGTTTTCGGCGGCAGAGCTGGCGATTGTTACCTCGGGCTACTTTATTGGCTTCCTGTCTGGCGCCCGACTCACGCCATTGATGATCCGACGGGTGGGGCATGTTCGCGTTTTTGCAGCCTTGGGCAGTTTCATGTCGGCGGGACTGATCGCCTTTCCTCTGCTGGCGGAACCCTGGGCCTGGACGCTGCTGCGGATACTGATAGGTTTCTGCATGTCGGGTATCTACGTCGCTGCCGAAAGTTGGCTGAATGACGCCGCCACCAATGAGTCACGCGGAACCGTGCTCTCCACCTACATGATCGCGCAGACCTTAGGCATTATCGGTGCCCAGGGGCTTCTGACGCTGGGTGATGCAGGGACCTCGGTATTGTTCATCGGAGCCTCGATTCTGGTTTCGATCTCCTTTGCTCCAATCCTGCTCTCTGTCGCTCCGGCTCCGGTGGTCACGGTCGCGCGGCCGATGGGCTTGCTCAAGCTGTTTTCCAGCTCCCCGCTTGGCACCGTTGGAATCTTTCTGCTGGGCAGCGTCTATGCGACCCAGGCCGGCATGGGGGCCGTCTTCGGCTCCCAGATCGGTTTGACAGCGGGGCAAATCGCGCTGTTCGTAGCCATGTTGTTTGCCGGGGCACTGGCTATGCAGTACCCCATTGGCTGGCTTTCAGACAAGATGGACCGGCGCAGGCTGATCTTTGGAGCTTCCTGCGCCGGCGCCGTTGCTTCTTTAATGGGATGGATTGCTGGAGACGGTCTGTGGTCGCTGATGGCGATAGCTTTCTTCGCCGGCGGCGTAACAACACCGCTCTATGCCTTGTTCCTGGCCCACACAAACGATTTTCTATCTGTGGAGGATATGCCTGCTGCATCTGGAGGGCTGATTTTCACCTTTGGGCTTGGCGCCATTGCCGGTCCGCTGGTGACCGGCTGGGCAATGGAGGTTTTTGGCCCGTACGCGTTCTGGCCCGTGCTCGGTCTGACTTTTGCCAGCATCGCCCTTTATGCCCTCTACCGCATGAAACAGCGTTCGTCTGTGCCCGTTGAACAGACCGAGCGCTACATTGGCGTTCTGCCAACGGCCTCTCCAGTGGCGGTGGAAGCCGCGGGCGTCTGGGCTGCGGAGCATGCTGAGGCCGAGCGCGAGGCCGAGGCTGAGTTTAAGGGCGATGAACAAACCAGGTAACGCGCCCATCGATGCATTATGCGCGCGATTTTTAAAACAATAGTTATTCGGCGCCAGGTAAGCAGGGTCAGATAAGCATCCAGTAGTCTGACCCGCTACTTAAAAGCGCTTATTGATCCTTGGCCGCGAACTTGTCCTTCATCAAATACGCATAGGCCGTATTGAAAGCAGCTTCCTGAAAGGCCTTCAGGTCTGTGTCCGCGTATGAGATCTGGATTGGATTGCGCTTCAGCGAGTCTTTGATATCTGTTGTGGACATGACGGTCACGTTCAGGTCGGTGATCAGCTCTATAGCTGCCTCCAGCTTGAAGCCGACCGCGCCACCAGCAAACTTGCCCTTCATTGGGCGCTGGCGGATCACCACCCGGTCGATCTTGTAATCGTTCATCAGCTTGGCAAACGTCTGCTGAAAATAGCGTAGTTCCTGCGTGCTGTTGATGTCCTTCAAGGTCAGCTTTCGCGTGCGAAAATCCGGCAGCTCAAATAGCTCATCTGTTAGCGACAGCAGGCACACATGTACATCATTACTGTTGATATCGACGCCGCACACTCTCATGGAATTACCCCTTCTACTTGAATGGGCGCAGTGTAGCGCAAACTTTGGGTTGATCTGTCGATTCGGGGATTTGAGGCGGCTATGAAGATACTGGCTGCAAGCCGTTAAAATGGTCATATCAGCCAATCATTCCTGTCTATCGACGTAAATATACCGCTAGCGAACCTTCGCCATCACCTAAGATAGGGTCGCAAAATAAAAAATGAGCCAAGCATGAAACTGGACTGCCCGTGGCAAGTGGCGCAATACAGCCTGGCTCGCATGAGTAGCGTCAAGCCTTGACTCTGGATAAAGGATTTCCATGACATACCGAATTGTTCCGACCCTCGCGCTACTCATAATGCTGGCAGCCTGTGCAGGTAGCCCTTCAGGACAGTCCGGCAATAGCGATTCCAAACTGCCACCAAACGACCCGCAGGTTTACAATTTCTACGAGGCAATGGGTCTGCTTTATCCGCTGCAAAGAGCGGTGGCTTACACCATGTTTGATGCAGCTGAGGCTAACCCGGCGCAGAAGCCGCTCTATTACTGCATGATAGGAAAAGCGACTTCCGAGCGGATTATTGCGCAGATTGCGCCAAGCGTTCGCAGCGTATTTACGGACGCGGAAATGGAACGAGCGATCATGTTTTTCTATTCCCCTGCAGGGCAGAAATATCGACCAGGCCAGTCCGATCTGGCGGCGAATCTTACCGCTGCCGAATACAAGGTCACGCTGGCCTTCAAGCGCGACTTTGACGCCAAGTTCGAGGCTCTCTATCAGCCTGAGCTCTCCCGCAAGATGAATGCCGCAATCAAGCCGATCTGGGACGTCGCCTTCGATGAGTGCGCCGCCGAGAATCCGCAGAGCCTGGTCAAAGTCCCTCTCACATCGGTGCAACCAGAGCATGTTTGCGAAAAGGTTGAAGTGCCGTTCGGTGATGTGTTGATTGATCTCAACAAAGAGGGGATCGGTTTGATTATTGCGAAGGAAGAGAGCGGCGAGTTTCTGATCAAGCGGGTTGTGCCTGGAGGGCCTGCCCACAGAACCCACGCAGTCTCGGTAGATGACGAAATAGTCGCCCTGTCACCCAACGCAGACGGCGTCTTCCTCGATGCTGAAAGCTTTTCCCTACCCGATTTGATAAGACAACTGAGAGGTTGCCCCGGGGCGCCAGTAGCATTGCGGATGAAAAGAGGCGATGAGTTTTACGATATCGAGGTGCGACGAGAGCGAGTTGCGGCGCAATAGTCAATCATCCACCTCGACAATACCCCCACATACGCCTTCGTAACACAACTGGTGATGGTGACCGGTCAGTTCTACACTGGCGGCATATGATTAACAGGGAGTACCCGCATGTCTTATGAAACACTCGATTACCAGGTCAAGGACGGTATTCTTACGCTGACGCTCAACCGCCCAGACCGCATGAATGCGTTCAACGGTGCGATGTGCCGCGAGCTGATCGCGGCATTCGATGCGGCCGATGCCGATGATGAAGTACGCGTGATTGTTATGACCGGAGCGGGCAAGGCGTTTTGTGCTGGCGCGGATCTGGAGAAGGGCGGTGATACCTTCAACCGTCACAAGCGCCAGAGCGAGCCTGAGGGCGATACGCTGCGCGATGGAGGCGGTACGGTTTCCCTGCGTATTTACGAGTGCACCAAGCCGGTGATCGGTGCGTTCAACGGCGCGGCAGTGGGCGTGGGTGTAACCATGACCTTGCCAATGGATATTCGCATGGCGTCGACCAAGGCGAAGTTCGGCTTTGTGTTTGCCCGCCGTGGTATCACCATGGAGGCCTGCTCCAGCTGGTTCCTGCCGCGCCTGGTCGGCCCGATGCAGGCGGCCGAGTGGGTTTATACCGGCCGTGTATTAAGTGCTGAAGAGGCGCTCAAGGGTGGTCTGGTGCGCAGCCTGCATGAACCGGATGAGTTGTTGCCAGCCGCCTATGCGCTGGCCAAGGAAATTGCCGACAATACCTCCGGCATGTCCAACGCGCTGAACCGCCAGTTGCTGTGGCGCATGATGGGCGCCGACCATCCGATGGAAGCGCACAAGGTCGACTCGCGGGCGATAGCCTTCATGGGCGAATCACCTGATGCTCAGGAGGGCGTACAATCCTTCCTCGAGAAGCGTCCGCCGCAGTTCAAACTGAGCCCGAGCAAGGACCGCCCCCCATTCTACCCCTGGTGGGACGAGCGCCCCTTCAAGTAAGGCTGCGCTCACCCCAGGTACAGAGGAGTCCATCATGAGCCGTCACTTTGAATCCGCCGCCGGTCTGTGCGAGAACCGCGATGCTGCGACCGAAGGCTTTGTGTTCAACCAGACCATGCTGCGTATCAAATCTCCCGAGGCCACTCTGGATTTCTATACGCGCATCATGGGCATGACGTTGGTCAAGAAGCTGGATTTCGAGCAGATGAAGTTCAGTCTGTACTTTCTGGCTGCGATCGACAGCAAGGATCTGGGGTTGTGGTCGGATGATCCGAAGGAACGGCTGGTGCAGACGTTTGGTCGCCCGGCGATGCTCGAGCTGACCCATAACTGGGGTACAGAGAACGATGCCGACTTTGCCTACCACAACGGTAACGACGAGCCGAAGGGCTTTGGCCATATCGGCTTTGCAGTGCCGAATCTGGAGGCAGCCTGCGAGCGCTTTGAGGAGCTGGGAGTGAGTTTCGTCAAGCGGCCGCAGGACGGCAAGATGAACAATATTGCCTTTATCCGCGATCCGGACGGTTACTGGATCGAGCTGTTCACGCCGGGTGACTTGCGTGGTGCGTTCGGATGAAGTCTCGGCTTACAGCTGGACGGTTCAGAAAATCATACCGCGCCTGATGGAGCGGTATTTTTTTGCTCTGGACCTAGACCTAGACCTAGACCTTTAGCCGCTCAAGTGCGGCTTTCGGGCCTGCCGGAATAGCGCAGGAGCTGTTGCTCTCGCGCTCGACGAATACGTGTACAAAACGGCCAGCCGCGCAGGCGGCTTCCGTGCCTTCCTTGAACACCGCCAGTTCATAGTGCACTGAGCTGTTGCCCAGCTTGGCGACGCGTACGCCGATCTCGATCGCATCAGGAAAGGCGATTGGGGCGAAGTAGTCGCAGCCGGAGCTAACGACGAAGGCTACCTGCTCCCCATTGTGTATATCCAGCCCACCCTGTTCGATTAGCCAGCTGTTTACTGCGCTGTCGAAGTAGTTGTAATACACCACGTTGTTCACATGACCGTACACGTCGTTGTCGTGCCAGCGGGTCGTGATGGGGTGCAGGTAGGGGTAGTCATTGCGTGTGGGTTTGGTGCTCATGTCAAAGTGTTCTCTCGGGAAATTCGGTTCTACCAATGCCGCCGTGACCTATGGGTGACTTTGGATTCCGTACCTGCTGCCTTGAGCGACACCCTCCGTAGACACGCCGTGAACCCGTCCTTGGGGGCTCCCTATGCCCATCCGACCGCCATGGACGGCGGAAGTGTCGAAAATGCAGGAGCAATTTTCGACCCTGGGCATAGAGGGTCTACTGCGGATGTCGCTCAAGTCAGCTCAGGCATCGGAGTGGCCTGCAGGTAGAAATCTTTAAGTTCAATAGGCCTTGCGATAGATCGCCAGTGCGTCAGCTTCGGTCAGTTCGCGCGGGTTGTTGACCAGCAGCCGCTGCTGCAGCATGGCGTCCTTGGCCAGCTGCGGCAGCATGTCTTCCGGCACGCCGGCATCGCGCAGGCGCGTGGGCAGGTTGGAACGTGGGCTCAGGGCAGACAGTTCGGCGACCAGTTGCTCAGTGAGACTGGCAGCGTCACCAGCTTTCAGATCCTTGACCAACAGTGGCGCCAGCTCGGCGTACAGGTCTTCGGCAGCCGAGGCGTTAAACTCGATGACGGCGGGCAGTACCAGGGCGTTGGACAGACCATGGGGAATATGGAAATGGCCGCCCAGCGGGTAAGCGAGGGCGTGTACCGCCGCGACCGGGGCGTTGGCAAATGCCTGGCCGGCCAGCAGGGCGCCGAGCAACATGCCCTGGCGTGCTTCGCGGTTGCTGCCGTTATGCACGGCTTCATCCAGGTTGGCGGCCAGCAGGCGCAGGGCCTCACGGGCGAGCATGTCCGACAGCGGGTTTTTCTTGACCTTGCTGGTGTACGCCTCGATGGCGTGCACCATGGCATCGATGCCTGTCGCGGCTGTCACTGCCGGAGGCAGACCGACAGTCAGGTCGGCATCGAGCAGAGCCATGTCGGGCAGCAGAATGGGGGACACAACACCCATCTTGGTGGTTTCGCCGGTGGTGATGATCGAGATCTGGGTGACTTCCGAGCCGGTACCGGCAGTGGTCGGCACCTGGATCAGCGGCAGGCGCTGGCCCTTGGCATTGCCCACGCCATAAATGTCGGAAAGCTGCTGGCTGCAATTGGGATGCGCCAGGAACGCGACCAGCTTGGCCACGTCCATGGAGCTGCCGCCACCAAAGCCGATGACCAGATCGGCCTTCATCGCACGGCCCTGTTCCACGGCGGCCATGACGACGGATTCCGGCGGATCGGCCTGCACTTCATCGAAGATTTCATAGGCAACGCCGGCCTTGGCAAAGCCGGGTGTGATGCTGTCGAGCATGCCCAGTTTGGTGATGCCAGGATCGGTGACGATCATCACGCGGCTGGCGCCGCGCTCCTTGCAGAGCTCGGCCAGGCGAACGGCCGAACCGGATTCACAGAGGATTTGGGCAGTGGTGGCAAACAGAAAGGGAGACATGGGTACCTCGGTTAATGAGACAGTTCGGAATACTGTATGGGCGCGAGCGAAAAGCTGCAAGTTTCAAAGAGTAAGCGGTAAGCCACAAGCGGGCAGGCAGTTGCAGGGAACACTCGTTTTTAAAGCTTTCTTTAAAGGAACATCTCGAGCAGGTCGTTCAGAAATAGTCGCCCGCGTTCTGTGGGGCGCAGCTGTTCCTGCCAGGGCTCAAGGAGTCCGCGGTCAACCGCACGGTCCAGCAGCGCTGCGATGCTGGTCAATGATTGGCCGGTGCGGGCATGGTAGAAGGCCGCGGGCACACCGTCGCCCAGGCGCAGGGCGTTCATCAGAAAGTCGAAGGGCAGGTCGGTTGGCTCGAGAATCTTGTCGCCGGCGCGAAAGGGTTTGGCCGGATCGAGGTAATCGCGTGGCAGCCGGGTTTTCCAGTTACGTTCTACCCGGCCATCAGCATAGGTCCTCTTGCCGTGGGCGCCGGCACCGATGCCGATAAAATCGCCGTATTGCCAGTAGTTCAGGTTATGCCGTGCCTGGCGCCCTGGCTGTGCATATGCCGATATTTCGTATTGCACCAGCCCGGCCTCGGCCAGCCGTTGCTGTCCTTCCTCCTGGATGGACCAGAGAATATCTTCCACGGGCAGGGTCGGTGGTTTGTTATAGAACACCGTATTGGGCTCCAGCGTAAGCTGGTACCAGGAGAGGTGTTCCGGGTTGAGTGCGATGGCTTGGTCGATGTCTGCCAGGGCCTGTTCCACGGACTGACCAGGCAGGCCGTGCATCAGATCCAGATTCAGATTGTCAAAACCGGCGCGGCGGGCCATTTCGACTGCGCCAAGTGCTTCGCGGTCGTCATGTATACGGCCCAATGCCTTGAGGTGTTCAGGGTTGAAGCTCTGAATGCCGATCGAAAGCCGATTGATGCCAGCGCTGCGATAGTCCGCGAACTTGGCCTGCTCGAAAGTGCCGGGGTTGGCTTCCAGAGTGATTTCTATGTCGTCGGCGAAATGCAGACGGGAGGCCATGCTATCGAGTATTCGGCCCAGGCTGGCTGCGGAAAACAGACTTGGCGTACCGCCCCCGAAAAAAATAGAGCGCAGTTCACGCCCACCGGTAGCGGGCAGATCCTCATCCAGATCCGCAATCAGGGCATCCACATAGGCCTGTTCGGGCAGGCCCTCATCGCTGACGTGGGAATTGAAGTCGCAATAGGGGCATTTGCGCACGCACCAGGGAATATGAACATAGGCGGACAGGGGGGGAAGCGCGAAGCCGGGGGTTGAAGGCTGGAGCTGGTCCGCTGTGGTGTCTGCATCGGGCTTAGGGCTTTCAGTCTTCAGCTGACTCACACCAGTCCCAAACGCTTGCGCAGATCGGCCATCGCTTGTGCCCTGTGACTGAGGCGGTTCTTGTCGGCGGGGCTTAGCTCGGCACTGGCGCAGCTCATTTCGGGAACCCAGAACAACGGGTCGTAACCGAAGCCCTGGCTGCCCTGTGGTTCATGGAGTATCCGGCCGTGCCAGATGCCCTCGCAGATAATCGGCGTGGGGTCCTCGGCGTGCAGCATGAGTACCAGGACCGAGATGAAACGCGCGCTGCGCTGGTCGTCGGGTATCCCTTGCAAGGCTTGCAGTAGCTTGGCGTTATTTGCAGAATCACCGCCGCCCGCATAGCGCGCAGAATAAATACCCGGCGCACCACCCAGGGCATCCACGGCAAGGCCCGAGTCATCGGCTAGCGACGGAAGCCCAGAGGCTTTGGCAGCGTGTCTTGCCTTGAGAATCGCATTCTCGACAAAGGTAAGTCCGGTCTCTTCGACTTCCTGCTCAACGAAGCGGCTTTGCGGTATGACTTCTACTGCGTTGCCCAGCATGGCCTGCAGTTCGGCCAGCTTGCCGGCGTTACCGCTGGCAAGCACCAGTTGGCTAAAGGATGGCCTGGAAGCTTCACTCATCCGGAAAGAATTCCTTCTGGAAGTTCAGCGTATGAACCGGGCCGCCTTCCTCGGGTTGTATGTTGACTTCAAAGCGCAGAATCGAACGTGTTGGCGCGCCATAATTGGCGACAAAATACAGGGCATCCTCTTCCTGTACCCGGATGAAGTTCAGGGGCGTTTGCTGCTCGATCAGTGTCTTTACCGTACCGGTGACGCGTGCGTCGACGGGCACCGGGCCATCTGCTGTTTGACGTTGCACGGCAATATTCAGCACGCCCTTGTCGGGAGCGCGTTCGAGGCCAACGTTGGCGGCGACTTCCGGTGCTACATAGCTACTGTTAAACGGGCTGAAGTAGACAATCAGATCACCAAAGCGTTTGGGGCTCTGATCCTGGGCCAAAGCCAGGGGGGCGACGGCCAGCATGAGGATGCAAATCAGGTTGCGTAGCATGGTGTTCTCCTATCGGGTTACCCGGTAGATGGCAATTTCACCCAACAGGTTTGGCCAAAGCCCACTCAGTCGCGTGCTCCGGTGGGCATGGTCCACGACCAGCCGGTCAAGAATGCGAATCGAGCGCTCCCGGCACAGATCCTCAAAGTCCTGAAACGTGCAGAAGTGGATATTGGGTGTGTTGTACCAAGTATAGGGCATGAACTCCGACACAGGCATGCGGCCCTTGGTACCGAGATATAACCGGCAGCGCCAGTGGGCGAAATTCGGGAAGGTGAGAATCGCCTCGCGGCCGATGCGTAGCATCTCTTCCAGCACCTGATCAGGGTAGTGAACGGCCTGCAGCGCCTGGGTCATCAATACGCTATCGAAGGTGTTGTCGCCGAAATTGCTCAGGCCGGTATCCAGGTTCTGTTCGATCACGTTGACGCCACGTTTGATGCAGGCGTTGATCTTGTCGGGATCGATTTCCAGACCATAGCCGGTCACCTTGCGGTGGTCGGACAGATAGCGCAACAGCTCGCCATCACCGCAGCCCAGATCCAGCAGTCTGCTGCCGGGCTTGATCCATTCCTGAATAATTTCCAGATCCGCGCGCATAGTCATCAGGCCACCTCGATCTGGGTCATATAGGCCTTGAAGGCCTGGACATAACGGGGAATCGGCAGCAGGAAGGCGTCGTGGCCCTGTGCTGCTTCTATTTCCAGATAACTGACTTGCTTGCCCGCAGCGAACAAGGCGTCGACCAGCTCCCGCGAACGTGCCGGAGAAAAGCGCCAGTCAGTGGTAAATGACATCACCATGCACCTGGCCTTGATGGCTTCAAGGCTGTTGGCCAGGTTCCCGCCGTGGGCTCCGGCGGGGTCAAAGTAATCCAGTGCCTTGGTCATCAACAGGTAGGTATTGGCGTCGAAGCGCTCGGAAAATTCCTGGCCCTGATAGCGCAGATAGCTTTCTACCTGGAACTCGACACTGGTGAAGTCGTAGTTGAGCACGTCGGTACGCAGCTCACGGCCGAATTTCTCACCCATCGAATCATCCGACAGGTAGGTGATGTGCCCGACCATGCGGGCCAGCATCAGTCCGCGCTTGGGGATGACGCCGAAGGCTGCGTAGTCGCCGTTGTGGAAATCCGGATCATTGATGATCGCCTGGCGCGCCACCTCGTTGAAGGCGATATTCTGTGCGGAAAGTTTCGGGGCTGTGGCAATGGCCAGACAGTGGCGGATGCGGTCAGGGTAACTGATAGCCCATTGCAGAGCCTGCATGCCGCCCAGGCTACCACCCACTACAGCGGCCCAGCACTCGATACCCAGCCGGTCAGCAAGCAGTGCCTGACTGTTAACCCAATCCTCGACGGTGAGAACCGGGAAGTGTGCGCCGTAGGATTTGCCGGTGGCTGGGTCAATGCTTGAAGGGCCAGTTGAGCCGTGGCACCCGCCCAGGTTGTTCAGGCTGACAACAAAGAAGCGGTTGGTATCGATAGCCTTGCCGGGCCCGATACAGGCGTCCCACCAGCCGGGCTTGCGTTCGTCTTCGCTATGAAAACCGGCTGCGTGATGGTGCCCGGACAGCGCATGGCAGATCAGCACGGCGTTGCTGCGATTGGCGTTCAACTCCCCATAGGTTTCGTATACCAGCTCGAACTGGTTCAGCGCCTTGCCGCAGGCCAGTTGCAATGGCTCGGAAAACGCCTGGCGCTGTGGTGTCACCAGACCGACAGAATCGGCGGGGAATCTGGACATGGATATGCTGTTCCTGTGTGGTTAGGCGATAGCCCGATGCGGGCTCGCCAACAGACGAGGCGCCAGTCTAAAGAGCGCCGTGGCCCGACGCAATATCTGCTCTGCAGCCCGACAACCATGGCTTACACCGTGGTTGTCGAGCGGTTTTCGGCGTGTGACTGCCGCCCTGATGCTGGGCTTAAAGCGCCAGGGTCAGCCCGCGGGGCATGCCGGTGGCTGCAGCAATGTTGGCGATAACCAGCATGTCGATCAGGCGCAGGGCGATAAAGGCGAAGATAGGCGAGAGATCCAGACCACCCATCGAAGGCAGAATGGCGCGCACGGGAGCCAGCACCGGTTCGCACAGTTGATGCACCAGCATGGCCGCCGGGTTGCCACTCTGCGGCGCGACCCAGGACAGGATCACGCTGATGATGAGCGCGAAGAAGAAGACCTTGAGAAACAGTGCGGTTATGGCAACCAGGGACCAGACCAGAATCTGCAGAATGTTGGGCAGGGCAGCACCCATCAACTTGATGATGATGGTCATCAGGATCATTTGCAGAATCAGGGCAAGAATCAGGGAAGCGAAATCAATTCCGCCATAGCCTGGAATGACTCGGCGCAGGGACATCAGCAGCGGCTTAGTGGCCGTTACAATGAACTGTGAAATCGGGTTGTAGAAGTCGGCCCTGACCAATTGCAGGATAAAGCGCATCAGGACGATGACCAGGTACAGGCTGCCCAGTGTTTGCACCAGGTAAATCGCGGCCATATTCAGGTTGTTCATGTGGCCTCCTCAGGCGAGTTCTTTGGTCATTTCTGCACCGCGTGCGGCAGCGGCCCGCATGGCGCGCTCGACAATAGCTGGCAGGTCGTCAGTGGCAAAGCTGTTGATCGCCTGCTCTGTGGTGCCCCCTGGAGAACACACGCGACGGCGCAGTTCGGCGGCGTCGACGTCGCTGTGGACTGCCATGTCGGCAGCGCCCAAAGCGGTGAACAGGGTCAGGCGCTCGGCTGTATCGCGGGGCAAGCCGAGCTTCTCGCCGGCAGCGGTCATCGCTTCCATCATGTAGAAGAAATAGGCAGGGCCGCTACCGGACACCGCGGTGACCGCATCAATCAGTTCTTCCTGATCCAGCCAGAGACTGATGCCCACCGCGTTGAGAATGTTCTCGGCCTGCTCTTTCTGTGTATCGGTGACCGAGGCGTTGGCGAACAGACCGCTTACTCCCTGGCGACGCAGGGATGGGGTGTTGGGCATGCAGCGTACGATCGCACTGCCTTCACCGAGCCACTGCTCCAGGCTGGAGCAGCTGATCCCGGCGGCTATGGAAACAATCAACTGGCTGGTCTTGCGCTCGCGGGGCAGGTCGCGACAGACCGCCTGCATGACCTGCGGTTTGACGGCGAGCACCAGTACATCGCACTCGTTAGCCAGCACGGCGTTGTCCAGACTGGTACCAATGCCGAACTGCTTGGCCAGCCGCTCGCATTGCTCTGTGGTGCGATCGCTGGCGATGATCTGCGCAGGTTTGATGTTCTGTTGCAGCATGCCGCCGATCAGGCTGGTAGCCATGTTGCCTGCGCCGATAAAACCAATAATGGGGGCGGTCATGGGGTGTCCTCTTTCTTGGTGTGGGGGGCAGTTGGGGTAGCTGGGTCGCCGGTCTTCTCACGTTGACCGAACAGGGCGGTACCCACGCGTACCAGGGTGGCACCTTCCTGTACGGCTTCGCCCAGGTCGTCGCTCATGCCCATGGACAGCGTATCAAGCTGCATGGGCAGACTTTGCAAGCACTCACGCAGCTCTCGCAGGGGCTGGCGTCGTGACTCGCTGTCGTCAGCGGGAGCCGGTATGGCCATCAGGCCGCGCAGTTTCAAGCGCGGCAATGCTGCTACCGCAGCAGCCAGCTCGGCTACGTCCTCGGGTAGTATTCCCGACTTGCTCGGCTCGCGGCTGATATTCACCTGCAGGCAAATATTCAGCGGTTCCAGCTCCGCTGGGCGTTGCTCGGACAGGCGCTGGGCAATCTTCAACCTGTCGACACCGTGCACCCAGTCGAAATGCTCGGCAATCGGGCGCGTCTTGTTCGACTGAATCGGGCCGATAAAGTGCCAGATGAGGGGAAGTTCGGAGAGCGCCTCGATTTTCTCCAGGGCTTCCTGCAGATAATTTTCTCCGAAGTCCCGCAAACCCGCGGCCCAGGCGTCGCGAACTGCGCTCGCAGGCCGTGTTTTGCTGACGGCAATGAGGGTGATTTCGGATGGATTGCGGTCAGCAGTGACCGCCGAGCGCGCAATACGTTCACGAACGTTTGCAATATTCTCTGCTATCGTAGACATTACCAAGATAACTACCTAGCCAATATCGGAAAAGACCTCCAGGCATTCTACATGCTTGCCGGTTGCAATGGGGAACCCAATGGATATAACCGAGCTGTTAGCCTTCAGCGCGAAGCAGGGCGCGTCGGACTTGCACCTGTCGGCAGGATTGCCGCCCATGATTCGAGTCGATGGCGATGTGCGTCGTATCAACGTACCGGCAATGGACCACAAAATGGTGCATGGCCTGATCTACGACATCATGAACGACAAGCAACGCAAGGATTTCGAAGAATTCCTGGAAACCGACTTTTCGTTCGAGGTGCCCGGTGTGGCCCGCTTCCGGGTCAACGCCTTCAACCAGAACCGGGGCGCCGGCGCGGTTTTCCGTACCATTCCCTCCAAGGTCTTGAGTATGGAAGATCTGGGCATGGGCGATGTATTCAAGAAGATCTCCGATGTGCCCCGTGGTCTGGTACTGGTCACCGGGCCGACCGGTTCGGGCAAGTCCACCACCCTGGCGGCGATGCTCGATTACCTGAACTGCACCAAGTACCAGCACGTGCTGACCATCGAAGACCCGATCGAATTCGTTCACGAATCCAAGAAGTGTCTGGTCAACCAGCGTGAAGTGCACCGCGATACGCTGGGATTCGCCGAGGCACTGCGCTCGGCACTGCGTGAAGACCCCGATATCATTCTGGTTGGTGAGATGCGTGACCTGGAAACCATTCGCCTGGCATTGACCGCTGCGGAAACCGGTCACCTGGTGTTCGGCACCCTGCACACCACCTCTGCTGCGAAAACCATCGACCGGGTAGTTGATGTATTCCCGGCAGAGGAAAAGTCGATGGTACGCTCAATGCTCTCCGAGTCACTGACCGCGGTTATCTCGCAAACCCTGCTGAAGAAAATTGGCGGGGGCCGTGTGGCTGCCCACGAGATCATGATCGGGACGCCGGCCATCCGTAACCTTATCCGTGAGGACAAGGTCGCCCAGATGTACTCCGCGATCCAGACCGGTGGCAACCTGGGAATGCAGACTCTGGACATGTGTCTCAAGGGTCTGGCTGCCAAGGGTATTATCACCAAGGAAAGCGCCAGAGAGAAAGCCAAGTCGGCTGACTCGATCTGATTTAGAAGAGAGATACCATGGAGTTCGAGAAACTATTACGACTGATGGTCGAGAAGGGCGCCTCGGACCTTTTCATTACTGCGGGCGTCGCTCCCAGTATGAAAATGCACGGCAAGATCCTGCCCGTGACCAAGACTGCTCTTTCTCCCGAGCAGACGCGGGAGACCGTGCTCGGGGTGATGACCGAGGCCCAGCGCCGTGAGTTCGCCGAGAACCGCGAATGCAACTTTGCGATCAGTGCCCGCGGCATCGGTCGTTTCCGTGTTAGCGCCTTTTACCAGCGTAACCTGGTGGGCATGGTTCTGCGCCGTATCGAGATCAATATCCCGACTATGGAAGAGCTGCGGCTACCGGAAATTCTCAAGAAGCTGTCGATGACCAAGCGTGGTCTGGTGATTTTTGTTGGCGCCACCGGTACCGGCAAGTCGACCTCGCTGGCGTCCATGATCGGCTACCGGAACAAGAATTCGAGCGGTCATATCATCACCATCGAGGATCCGATCGAATTTATCCATCAGCACCAGAATTGCATTGTGACCCAGCGCGAAGTCGGTATCGATACCGATTCATTCGAAGTCGCGTTGAAAAACACCCTGCGGCAGGCGCCGGATGTGATTCTGATTGGTGAGGTGCGGACTAAGGAAACCATGGATCACGCAGTGGCCTTTGCCGAGACAGGTCACCTGTGTCTGGCTACGCTGCACGCGAACAACGCCAACCAGGCACTTGATCGTATCATCCACTTTTTCCCGACCGAGATGCACCAACAGGTGTGGATGGATCTGTCGCTCAACCTGAAGGCCATCGTAGCTCAGCAGTTGATTCCGACCCCGGACGGCAAGGGGCGTCGGGCTGCCATCGAGGTGCTTCTCAATACCCCATTGGCTGCGGATATGATCCGCAAGGGTGAGGTGCATGAGCTCAAGCCATTGATGGCGCGTTCCAATGAGCTGGGTATGCAGACCTTCGACCAGGCGCTCTACAAGCTTTACAGCCAGGGCGAGATTACCTATGAAGATGCGCTGGCCCACGCCGACTCTGCGAACGACTTGCGACTGCTGATCAAGCTGGGTTCAGAGACCGACGGCAAGACACTCATGATGGGCGGGAAGAACGAGTTTGCCCTTGAGGGCAGTGACGAAGACCACCGGCGCTAAACAAAAGGCTCAGTCGGCGTCCGTCTGAGCTGCCCGCGAGAGCTGATTGCGGCCTGATCGTTTTGCCGTAAGCAGTGCCCAGTCTGCGTGGTTGATGGTATCTGAGTAGTTATCGTCAGCCCGTTGCTCGGCTACACCGATACTGGCCGTTACAGATATCGACTCATCGCCGATGCGCATCTTCAGTGATTCGATCGCTCCGCGGACCCGGTCCAGCACCAGACAGGCAACGTCCATCCTCGTTTCTGGCAGAATGATCAGAAACTCTTCCCCACCCCAGCGTCCACACAGGTCCTGATCACGGATCTGTGCGTCCATCGCACGCGAGACTTCCATCAGTACATGATCGCCGAGTTCGTGGCCGTGCGCATCGTTGACCCGCTTGAAGTGGTCGATGTCGAGCATGGCGATGCTCAGTGGGCGGGCGTAGCGGCGCGAGCGGTCGGTTTCCTCTTTCAGTCGCTCCAGGAGCAACCGCCGGTTGCCCAGACCCGTCAGAGGATCATGGGTCGACGCCTCGCGTAGCGCCAGGTTGAGGTCGTGCATCATCTTCTGGTAATGGTCGGAAATGCGCGCGACCTTGTTCAGTTGGCGCAACTGCTTGTCGAGCCGCTTGATGAGGTGGGTTTCGTTTTCCTTGGTCAGGCTCTGGTAGGCGTCGGATATGCGACTGATTCGTTCGATACGCCGGGCGAGATCCTTGTAAGCGCCCCATAACTCTTCGAGCGGCTGGTACAAAGGCTCGTCGCGCAGCTCCTCGTTGATCAGCAGCTGCTCAATACGCTCTTCAAGGGGCTCGTCCGCGGTGCTCATTTTCAGGTTCCCAGGATATTGAATGGAAAGCTGCAGTCTTCCTTGAACTCTTCCGCCAGCTCGGCCACGCGCTCGTTGCGCTTGTCGTAGTGCCAGTCGACGCTTACCTGTTTGCTCTCGCCATGCGCGGCTTCCAGTACATCAAAGATATCCATCATCGCCTTGATACTACTGGTGTTGAGGTACAGCAGCTGCAGGTCGAGCTTCAGCGGGCGGCCGGACTCGTTCAGGTATTGCTCTATCCACTCGACGACCTGGTTGAATAGTTCGTAGGAGTTCTCGGGGTAGGAGTCACCCTGCAGATAAAGGACACCTTTGTCCCAGTCACTGCGAATTTCCGGGGTGGATTGGGTCCCTGCTATGGAAAAATCAGTCATGGTGGTCTGGCTCATAAATCGGTCAGATGACGGCGCGCAGGCTGAAGAAGCTGCGGCCCTCGCTAATGGGCTGGATGCGAGCACCCAGAGGCTGGCTGGCCTTGCGTGCAATGTCGATCAGGCCAAGACCTGCGCCACTGCTCTTTTCCGCGTCCCTGGGTTTTCGAAGTTGTTCCTTGTAGGCGGCCTTGAGCTGGGCCTTGTCGAGACCGGCCAGACTGTCCACTGCATTGAGCAAGCGTTCGCTGTCGGCTGCGAGGATGATATTGCCGGCCGATACCACGTAGTGACCGTCGTCATCCCGCGAGACCACCACCGTGGCGCCGGATTCCTGTTCGCTCCAACCCTGGGTTCGGGTGTAATGACTGATGTTCTGGGTCATTTCGATATAGACCGCAAACACGTCCATGGCAGCCGAAGGGTGCGCGTGGTCGGCGGCCAGATAATTACGCAGGGCATTACCGATCTCCTCGATGAGGCTGCGGCTGATCGGCCCATTGAAGCACAGCATGATCTGCTGGCTGTTGAAGCGCTCGCGCATGGAGAATAGATCGATGGATTCCATTACAGCTCCTGTTAACGATTATAACCGCTGGAGTTGGCCGGTCAGGGCCAGTTCAGTCGAATCGAAAGCATAACATCGTGATGTCATCGCGTTGCGGGTAAGTCCCCTGATACCTCGCCAGCGTCTCGCTGAACGCTCGGCTCTGCTCCTGTAATGGCAACCGGGCGTGTTCGCGCAGCATTTCGGCAAAGCGGCTATTGCCGAAGCCAAAGCCAAGCTCACCGCCAGCCTGATCTAGGAAGCCGTCCGTACAAAGATAGAAGGTATTGTGGCCCAGGGCGATCTGATGATTGTGATATTCGCCTATTTTCCTGTCTCCGAGTGCACGCCGTCCACCGGGTACATGGTCTACCTTGACGCCATCACTGAGAAACAGCGCTATTTTCGCACCGGAGAAGGTCACCATTCGTTGATCAAGATCAACATAGGCCAGACCCACGTCCATATTGGTGGCCAAGGATTTGTCCTCGGCAGAATGTCCCAGCATGCTGCGGATGATGTGATCGGTACGCTTGAGGATGGCGGCGGGATCATCCATCCCGCAGTCGGTTATTGCCTGATCCAGCGCCGCATGGGCCAGCATGGTCATCAGTGCACCGGGAACGCCGTGACCGGCACAATCGATTACGCCGATCAGACTGCGGCGCTGTTCACTGCGGAATACGTAGAAATCACCCCCGACCACGTCCCGCGGGCGCCACAGCACCGCGTGGTGTTCGCCTAGGGCACTGAGCAGTTCGCGGTCTGGGAGGATGGAGCGCTGGATCAGGCTGGCATAGTCGATCGAGTCTCCGATCTTCTTTTGCGCAGTGGCCATTTCGCGGTTGGCATCTTCCAGATCACTGGTGCGCTCACGCACCCTTTCCTCGAGTTCCAGCGTGTGACTTTTAACCTTGTTGGCCATGGTGCTGAAGGCGGCGCTGAGTTCGCCGATCTCGTCATCACGTATGCGTGGCAGAGCCACGTCATAGCGCCCGGCGGCCATGGCCTGTGCGCTGTGCTTGAGCTGGCGCAGGGGCCGCAGCACCAGCCTTTCGACAGCCAGGGCAAAGAGCAGGACCAGAATCAGTACCAGCCCCACCAGGGCAGCCAACAGGGGGACCAGCCATTGACTGTCGATCACCTGGGCGCTGTCGAGATCGATGGCGTTTACAACGTACCAACCCAGTTCTGGAATGAAGGTCAGGGCGAGCAGCTGCGTTGTGCCATTGAGGGCCACATTGAGACTCTCCACGCTGTCCGGTGACTGCTGGGCGTTTGCCATGGCGCTCTTCATCTGTTCGATCTGCTCGGGGCTGCCAAGCAGGCTGAACAGTCTGGCACCCTCTTCAGTCTCTCCGACTGCGCCGGAGTTGAGCGCGATCAGCGACGAATCCTGGTGCACCTGAATGGCACCATTCACGTCCAGGATCATGGGCGTGACGCCAGGGGCGTCGCTGGCAATGAAATCATTGATAAAGGTCGACAGGTTAAGACCGGAGCCCGCCAGACCAATGGTACTGCCGCTGCGATCGACGACCAGAATGTTGAACCAGACCTTGGTGGTGTTGAGTTCGCGATTGTAATCAACGTTGATGTTGTAGTTTTCGGTGTCCTGCAGCGTGCTGAAAAACCAGCGATCGGCTTCATCAGCTTTGTCGAGAATGTAGCGGGCTGCCTGGCTGGGCGGCTCCTCGTTGCTGTTGAAGTAGTACCGCAGACTGCCCGTGCTACCGATGAAGTAGGCGTGATCGCGAAAGTCCCGGCGATAGCCCTCGGCCTCGCGAAAGAACAGATCACGCTTGGCTGGATCATCCTCATCGAGCAGCCACTGGCGGGTCACTTCAGAGTCGGCGAGGCGCAGCGACAGTGCCAGCTCGCGGGAAATCGGTGCGCGGATCTTTTCGCGGCTCAGCAGTGTGGCGTTACGCGCGTAGGCATCGGCGAAATGTTCATGGATACCCTGCAGCACCAGCCAGCCAATGAAGGCAGCGGGTACCAGTGCCAGCAGGCAGACGAGCAACAGCGCCAGAATCGACTTGCCGCGAAGGCCAAAGGCTGCCATGTAAACTCCCTTTAAGATGTGCCTTGTCAGGCCTTATAAACCAGTTTTCCATTACATATGGTGTGGGTAACTTTACAGGGCACACCCTTGCCGATAAAGGGACAGTTGGCGCCCTTGGAGATCCAGTTGTGGCCTACCAGGCTCGCTTCGACAGGATCGAACAGCGTAACGTCGGCATGCGCGCCCAGGGCCAGATGGCCCGCTGGCAGCCCCAGTGCACTTGCCGGGCCGCTGGTCAGCCGGGACAGCAGTGCGGGAAGTTCGAGCAATCCGTCAGCGACCAGTGTCATCGCCAATGGCAGCAGTACTTCAATGCTGCTGATGCCGGTCGCCGAAGCGGCGAAGGGCACCCGCTTGGCTTCCTGTTCGTGGGGCTGATGATGGGAGGAAATGGCCTGCACCACGCCTTCCTGTACGGCCTGGCGCAGGGCATGCCGATCGCTGCTGCTGCGCAGGGGTGGCAGCACGTGCAGCAAGCTCGAGAAGCCTTCCAGATCTTCATCGCAGAGCAGTAACTGATACATCGCCACGTCGGCGGTCACACGCAATCCACGGGCCCTGGCATCAGCCAGCATATCCATTGCGCGGGCGCTGCTCAGTCCGCTGAAATGGGCCTGCACGCCAGTCTGCTCGACCAACAATAAATCACGTGCCAGGGCGATGGTTTCGGCGCTTTCGGGAATCCCTATCAGGCCCATGCGCGCGGCGGTCGGACCTTCGTGGGCACTGCCGCCCTGGGCCATTTCCGGATCCTGTGACATGAACACGACCGGCACATCGAAGCCGGCTGCATATTCCAGAGCGCGGCGCAGAATACGATTGCTCTTCATGGGTGCCAGACCCTGAGTAAACGCCACACAGCCGACGTCTCGCAGGGCGACCAGCTCGCTCAGGTGCTCACCATCCAGGCCGTGGGTCAGGGCGCCGAAGGGGAATACCCGCGCATGGCCGGCCCGCTCACTGCGTTCGAGAATAAGCTCGGCGACTGCCGGGGTGTCCAGCACTGGCCGGGTATCAGGCAGGCTGCACAGGCTGGTAACGCCCCCGGCCGCAGCCGCACGGGTTTCGCTGTCGATGGTGCCCTTGCGGGTCTGGCCGGGTTCACGCAGACTGACGTTCAGGTCGACCAGACCAGGACTGGCGATAAGGCCGCTGGCGTCAATTGTCTGCTGGGCCTGGAACCCCTCTGGGGCCGCGCCTATGGCATGAATGCGCCCCTCTTCGATATGCAAATCGGTAATCTGGTCAAGCTGATTGGCCGGATCGATGACCCGGGCGCCTTCAATGGTCAGTCGCATGCTGGGCTTCCTGGTTGTACTGGCGCTGGGCATTCTGTCCGGCCATGGCCATGGACATCACGGCCATCCGCACGGCTATGCCGTAGGTAACCTGATTGAGAATCACCGACTGAGCACCGTCGGCCACCTCGGATTCAATCTCTACGCCCCGGTTGATCGGCCCTGGATGCATGACCAGGGCGTCGGGCTTGGCCAGGGCCAGGGTTTCACGGGTCAGACCGTAGAGGCGGTAGAACTCGCCTTCGCTGGGTAGCAGGCCGCTTTGCATACGCTCTTTCTGCAGACGCAGCATGATTACCACATCGACGTCGCGCAGACCGACACGCAGGTCGTTGAACACTCGGACGCCGTATTGCTCAATCCCTGCGGGGAGCAGGGTGCGTGGCGCGATTACCCGAATATCGGGGCAGCCCAGGGTATGCAGCGCCTGCATATTGGAGCGCGCCACCCGTGAATGCAGGATGTCCCCGACGATGGCCACGGATAGATTCTCGAAATTGCCCCGGTGCCGGCGAATGGTCAGCATGTCGAGCATCGCCTGGGTCGGGTGCGCGTGATTGCCGTCCCCGGCGTTGATGATGGCTACGTCCGGGCAGACCTGTTGGGCGATAAAGTGCGCAGCGCCGGAGTCGCCGTGGCGTACCACGAACATGTCCGCAGCCATTGCCTCAAGGTTGCGCAGCGTGTCATACAGCGTTTCGCCCTTGCTGGTCGAGGAAGTCTGGATGTTCAGATTGAGTACGTCAGCCGAGAGCCGCTTGGCAGCCAACTCGAAGGTGGTTCGGGTGCGTGTGGAATTTTCGAAAAACACGTTGCACACGGTTTTGCCGCGCAGCAGCGGGACTTTCTTGACGGCACGTTCACCTACTTCGAGGAAGGAGTCGGCGGTGTCCAGCAGCTCGGTCAGCAGGGCCCGCGAGAGGCCCTCAATAGTCAGAAAGTGACGAAGCTGTCCCTGGTGGTTGAGTTGCAGATGACTGGGTATAGGGGTCATTGGGCTCTCTACTGGGCGACGGAATTCAGGGTCAGTTGCAGGGGCTGGGGTCCGGTCAGCTTGACGCGCTGACCCTCGGGCAGGGTCAGGCTGGTGCCCAGTACGTCTGCCCGGATAGGTAGCTGGCGTGCCTCTATATCGATCAGTGAGACCAGTGTTACCGACGCCGGACGCCCATAGTCGAAGAGTTCATTGAGGGCTGCGCGAATGGTGCGGCCGGTCATGAGCACATCGTCGACCAGCACCAGATGTCGGTCATCAACACTGAAGGGCAGCTCCGACGGGCGCACCCTTGGGGGCAACCCGTTCTGCTCGAAATCGTCGCGATAAAAGGCGATATCCAGCGTACCCAGGGGTGCATCGGGCAGACACTGGTTGCGCAGGTGCTCGGCGATCCAGACGCCACCGGTGTGTATGCCGACAAAGGCCGGGTTCTGGATATTGCGGTGTGACAGATACTCGGTCAGGTCCGCAGCCATGCGCTCGAGCAGCGGGGCTACGTCGGGCAGAGCGCTCATGATATCTCCTTGGGTAGGTTGCCAAGCCAGGTTTCCAGCAGCAGTGCGGCGGCCAGGCTATCCACCGGATTATCCCGATAGCTGGCTGGCGTGCGACCGCTGTCGCGCAGGCTCTGTTTGGCTTCAAAGGTGGAAAGACGCTCGTCGATACAGTCGACAGGTAGATTGAATCGGCCATGCAGGCGGCGGGCGAATTTTTCCGCGCGTGCGCTCATCTCGCTGGGGGTGCCGTCCATGTTCAGCGGCAGGCCGACAACCAGGGTGTCGGGCTTCCATTCGCTGATCAGGCGCTCGATCTGGCTCCAGTCCGGCACGCCATCGCGGGCACGCAGGACGGCGACTGGTTCTGCCCGGCAGGTCAGGCTCTGGCCAACGGCTACGCCAATCTGGCGCGTACCGTAGTCGAAGCCCATGGCGCGTTGCAGTGTGCTCATCAGGCGTGTCCGGCCTGACTGGTCAGCAGGTTCAAGTCGATCCCCAGCGTGCGCGCAGCCGCAGCAAGGCGCTGGTCGCTGGGCAGCTCGAACAGGATCTGGTTGTCGGCGGGGCAACTGAGCCAGACATTGTCGACCAGTTCCTGGTCGAGCTGCCCAGCGTCCCAGCCGGTGTACCCCAACATGATCAGCACATCCTCGGGTCCGATGCCGCGGGACATATCCAGGAGAATATCCCGCGAGGTGGTTAGCTGCAGCGAGCCCAGATCCATGCTTGCTTCCCATTGTTGCGGGCCGCGGTGCAGCACGAATCCGCGCTCGGTCTGCACCGGCCCGCCGTTGTAGACGGGAACGCTAGCTATCGCTCCGGGTAGATCGGTATCCGGTTGCAGCTGCTCGAGGATATCTGCCAGGTTCAGTTCGCCGGGCTGATTGATTACCAGGCCCATGGCGCCATGCTCATCATGGTCGCAGAGGTAGATCAGGCTGTTGACGAAGCGGGGATCCGCCATATGCGGCATGGCGATCAGAAAGTGATGCTTGAGGTAACTCGAGGTGATTTGGCTCATTCGCCTAGTATTGGGGTTTGGCTGGCAAGCTTCAAGCTTCAGCGCAGTTCAAGGCCGGGTCAGAAGCTGGAAATTGTATCGCCGGGCTCAAAACGCCAGGTGCGGATGATCTCCAGCACATCCACATCCATCAGGTCACCGGTGAATGGCGCGTATGGCGCCGCGAGTCTTACGATGCGCTGGGCAGCGTTGTCCAGTACCTGGTGGCCGGAGGATTCTAGAATCTGGACTTCGCGCAGGGTGCCATCGCGGTTGATCGATACCAGCAAACGCAGGCTGCCATAGATACGCTCGCTTCGGGCCTGGGCCGGGTAGTTCTGGTTGCCGACGCGTTCTACCTTGCGCCGCCAGGCATCCTTGTAATAGGCGCCCTTGTCTTGCATGGTCGATGCCGCATTGAGTCGATGAACACGCGGCCGGTTGGCATAGAGCTGCTTTTCCTCGGCGAGCTGAGCTTCAAGGCTGGCGATTTCCGCCGACAGTTGGCTGCGATTGAAGCGCGGCAGTGAAGGATTGATCTTTTTTTCCGGGGGAGGCACATCCTGCGCGGTAACAGCCTTTTCGGGCTGGCGGGATGTGGTTGTTACAACCTGCTTTTCCACGGCGGGGGCGGGTGGCGGTGCACTGGCTTCCTGGGGTGGAGTGACGGTATTGATTTCCGCATCCTGAAAGATGGTTTCTTCTGTCGTACTGGGCGCGGCCTTCTCATCGAGAGTTCCGCTGCCTTCCTGGTTGAGCTGCGCCAGGTAGTCTGCCTTGTCGGGCACCTTCTCGCTTGGCTGTGTAGCCAGGGTTATTTCCAGTGTCTTGGACAGTTCGCTGGGAGAGGGCAGGTCGAAGGTGATACCCAGAATCACCAATGCGTGCAGCACCGCAGCTATAAACAGCGCAAACCCCAGACGGTCGCGGGACGTCACCTCAGTGGGGGCAGAGGCGGCAGAGGATGTGGTGGGTTTGGCGGCTTTTTTCATGCTGTCCGTAGGCGGGATGCGGCTGACGTTTGTGCGCAGTCTGCCGCGCAATCCCGCAAATGTCTACGTACCCGACCGCGCCTCCAGCTGGCGTTGGATCGCGTCCATGAGCTGGCCGCCGATATCTGTCTGGTAGGCATTGTCTATCTCGCGGATACAGGTCGGGCTGGTTACGTTGATTTCAGTGAGATAGTCACCGATTACGTCCAGGCCCACGAACAGTAAGCCCCGCTGGCGAAGAGAAGGGCCAACCTGCTCGGCAATCCAGCGGTCGCGGTCAGTCAGCGGGCGGGCTTCGCCTCGGCCGCCAGCCGCCAGGTTGCCACGGGTTTCACCTTTCTGGGGGACGCGTGCCAGACAATAGGGAACGGGCTCGCCTTCGATCATCAGTATGCGCTTGTCGCCGTTGCTGATCTCCGGCAGATACTTTTGCGCCATGATCTGCTGTTGTCCGTGCCGGGTCAGGGTTTCGATGATCACACTCAGGTTGCTATCGCCCTCGCGGATACGAAATATCATCGATCCGCCCATCCCTTCCAGCGGTTTGAGAATTACGTCACGGTGCTCGGCGATAAAAGAGCGCAGAATATCTCCGCGCCGGGTGACCAGGTTGGGAGGCGCACATTGGGGGAACTGGGTGGCAAAGAGTTTTTCGTTGCAGTCGCGCAGGCTGGCCGGACGATTGACCACCAGCACACCGGCCCGCTCCGCTGCTTCGAGAATATGCGTTGCATATAGAAACTCATCATCGAAGGGCGGGTCCTTGCGCATCAGTACTACATCCAGATCAGCCAGTGGCGCATGGGTGGGATCACCCAGGTCATACCAGTGTTCCGGATCGGCATGCACGCGCAGTGGCCGCATATGCCCCATGGCTTGGCCGTCGACCAGATAGAGATCCTGGGGTTCGAGGTAGAACAGCTCCCAGTCACGCTTCTGGGCGGCCAGCAGCATGGCCAGCGAGCTGTCTTTCTTGTAACTGATCGAATGGATGGGGTCCATTACGATGCCAAGTCGAATATGCATTGGGAGTCGGTCCGCAGAGTGGGGCAAGATGCAAAAGGAGTGTAACCTTGCGCAGCTCGGGGTGAAAGGTTGACTAATGTCGTGAGATGTCTCATATCTGACATCCAGCGGTAGAAAAACAGATATACCTTGTTGCCAAATAGATTGGCCACGGAAACTGTGATAAAAGTACGCAGAATAGGGAAAGAGTGTTTTGGCGCCGCCATATTGACGTAGGCGCCGACGACTCACCATTAATAACAAGGGCTGGTCAAATGGAAGAAAATTTCGAAAGCCTGAAAGTCATGGTCATTGACGACAGCAAAACCATCCGCAGAACCGCCGAAACCTTGCTCAAAAAGGTTGGTTGTACCGTTATAACCGCCGTTGACGGTTTTGACGCGTTGGCCAAGATTGCCGACAACAACCCGGACATCATCTTCGTCGATATCATGATGCCCAGGCTCGACGGCTATCAGACCTGTGCCCTGATCAAGAACAACAGCGCCTTTCGCGGTACGCCGGTGATCATGCTCTCAAGCAAGGACGGGCTGTTCGACAAGGCCAAGGGACGCATCGTCGGCTCTGATCAGTATCTTACCAAGCCTTTCAGCAAGGAAGAGCTGCTGGGCGCCATCCGCGCCCACGTTCCGCAATCCGACGACCTAGCAGGTGCTTCGGGGGCGTGAGCCTTCGCACCGTCAGCCATACCGGGGGAGCCAAATGGCCCGAATACTTGTTGTAGATGATTCGCCGACCGAGTTGTACAAGCTCACAGGCATGCTGGAAAAGCACGGCCATGAAGTGCTCAAGGCCGAGAACGGAGCAGATGGTGTAGCTCTGGCCCGTCAGGAGAAACCCGACGCGGTGTTGATGGATATTGTTATGCCCGGTCTCAACGGTTTTCAGGCGACCCGTCAATTGACCAAGGACGCCGAGACCGCGCATATCCCGGTCATTATTGTGACAACCAAGGATCAGGAAACGGATAAGGTGTGGGGCAAGCGTCAGGGTGCCAAAGATTACCTGACCAAGCCCGTTGAAGAAGCCACCCTGATCAAGACATTGAAGTCCGTGCTGGGAGCCTGAGGGCCCCTGGCACATGCCGCATAACAACCAGAACAGGCCCGGCATGGCAGAATCAATTCATCCTTTCGATCTTCTCAGGCAGCTTGCACAGCATTGTCGTAGTCAGGCCATGGGCTTGCCCGCGCAGGATGTAGTTAGCGAGACCTGGAGTGGTGTGGGTTTCCGACTCGCCGGACAGGCGATGGTCGCAGCGATGGGTGAGGTCGCTGAGATTCTCCACGAGCCTCGTTACACAGCCCTGCCGCGGGTCAAGAGTTGGGTCCGCGGCGTGGCCAACGTGCGTGGTCGCCTGCTGCCAATTATCGATCTGAGCCGTTTTTTCGGTGCCACTATCAGTGCCCCACGCAAACAACGCAGGGTACTGGTGCTTGATCGAGACGGCTTGTTTGTGGGCCTGCTGGTCGACGAACTCCTCGGCATGCAACATTTTCCAGTAACCAGCTTTACGACCGATGTGCCCACAACGGATGAAGGGTTTCGGCCCTTCGTTGTGGGAGCGTATGTCCAGGACCAGGTCTCCCTGGTTTTCAATTTCAGGGCATTGGCGCGAGATCAGGCGTTTCTCGACGTAGCGATTTGATCAGGGGGCGACCGGATACTCCGGTAACGCGACAGATAAGAGCAACAATAAGAACCATGCGGTAGGCCAGGTAGGGGCCAGATGATGAAAAAGTTCGATACTCAGATTTTCTCCGCAATGCGAAGCAATCGCACGATTACCGGTCTGTTCGCAGCCCTGGTCCTGTCGCTGCTCTTGCTGTTCGTCAACTTCCTGTACCTCAACATCCAGAGTGGTTACGACACTGAGTACATCGGTCACGCCGGTGAGCTGCGGGTACTGTCCCAGCAGATATCAAAGTCGGCCAGTGAGGCCGCGACGGGGACGCCCGAGGCGTTCGGCCAGTTGCTGGATGCACGGAACGACTTCCAGCGCCGCTGGGATTATCTGACGCTCGGACGCTCCGAAACCGGCTTGCCTTCGGCGCCGGCAGTACTTGATCAGCAGGTCGCCCAGGTTCAGGGCAACTGGAACCGGGTACGTACCAACGCTGACGAAATTCTCGCCAGCCAGCGTACCGTGCTGTCCCTGAATGAAGTGGCCCTGACCCTTTCCGACACTATTCCTCAGCTGCAGGTGGAATACGAGGAAGTGGTGGATCTGCTGATCATCGGTCAGGCTCCCGCTGACCAGGTAGCGATTGCCCAGCGCCAGTCGCTGCTGGGTGAGCGGATTCTGAACTCGGTAAACCGAGTACTCGCCGGTGAGGAAGACGCGGTGATGGCAGCGGACAGCTTCGGCCGTGATGCCAGCCTGTTCGGTCGCGTACTGCTCGGGATGCTCGAGGGCAATGCCACCATGGGTATCTCCCAGGTGACAGACCCCCAGGTAGTGGTTCGACTGAACGAGATTGCCGATCTTTTCCGTTTCGTATCCGATTCGGTAGATGAAATTCTGCTGACCTCGCCCGAGTTGTATCAGGTGAGTCTGGCGGCAAACCAGATTTTCGCTGACTCGCAGCTGCTGCTGGAAAACGTGTCTACGCTGACGATGGGTTTCGAAGCACGCAGTGACGCGCGCTGGATCAACACCCTGTTTGGTTATTTCCTGGGCATCGTGGCATTGGCCTGCATCCTGTTGATCGGTGTCCAGATGACCCGTGAAACGCGCAGTCGTCTTGCCGAGACAGCCGAAAAGAATGACAAGAACCAGGCCGCGATTCTGCGTCTGCTCGATGAGATCGCCGACCTTGCAGACGGTGACCTGACTGCGGAGGCCACGGTGAGTGAAGATTTCACTGGCGCCATCGCCGACTCGATCAACTACACCATTGACCAACTGCGCGCCCTGGTCGGTACGATCAACGATACCGCCCTGCAGGTATCCGCCGCCGCCCAGGAAACCCAGGGCACGGCAATGCACCTGGCTGAAGCCTCCGAGCACCAGGCGCAGGAAATTGCCGGCGCTTCGGCAGCGGTAAACGAAATGGCCGTGTCGATTGACCAGGTATCGGCTAACGCCGCCGAATCCTCCGCGGTAGCAGAGCGCTCGGTAGCCATCGCCAACAAGGGTAACGAGGTGGTGCAGAACACCATCACCGGCATGGATACCATTCGTGAGCAGATTCAGGATACATCCAAGCGGATCAAGCGACTGGGTGAATCTTCCCAGGAGATTGGCGACATCGTAAGCCTGATCAACGACATCGCCGACCAGACCAACATCCTTGCATTGAACGCGGCGATCCAGGCCTCCATGGCCGGCGACGCCGGTCGCGGTTTCGCGGTGGTAGCGGATGAAGTACAGCGTCTGGCGGAACGTTCCTCAGCGGCGACCAAGCAGATCGAAGCGCTGGTAAAGACGATTCAGACCGACACCAACGAGGCAGTTATCTCGATGGAACAGACCACTTCCGAGGTGGTACGCGGCGCACGCCTGGCCCAGGACGCGGGTGTGGCACTGGAAGAGATCGAAAAGGTATCGACCAGCCTCGCGGCGCTGATTCAGAACATCTCCAACGCTGCCCGCCAGCAGGCATCGTCTGCCGGTCATATTTCCAACACCATGAACGTCATCCAGGAGATCACCTCCCAGACATCCGCCGGTACCACCGCCACAGCGCGCAGCATTGGCGATCTGGCAGCGCAGGCCGAATCGATGCGTCAATCGGTCGATGGCTTTACCCTGCCGCAGCAACTTTGAGATGGGCGCGCGGGTAGCCTGGCGGCTATCTGCACTCCGCAATGAGCAAGGGAAACACAGTGCAGAAAACGCCGAATTGGTCACTACAGCAACTGCCGGAGATGGATATGCAGCAATTCCATCAATGGCAGGCATTGCTCGAGGCGCGGACAGGAGTCTGCGTCACTGACCAGCGCCGGGTTTTTCTGCAGACCAGTCTGGGCGCGCGCATGCGCGAGTTGCAGATCGAGGATTACCAGAGTTACTACGAGTATGTAACTCAGGGTCCGGCCGGAGCGATCGAATGGTCGGCCCTTATTGATCGTCTGACGGTGCGCGAAACCAGCTTCATGCGCCACCGCCCCTCCTTTGACTGTGTGCAGAGCCATCTTCAGGGTCTGCTCGCCACGCGCGTGCCGAACCAGCCTTTGCAGTTGTGGAGCCTGGGGTGCGCTAGTGGCGAAGAAGCCTACTCATTGGCCCTGATTACTGAACAATGTCTGGCGGATACTGCCAGTGCCGCCCCCGATTATGCGATTTGGGCCACCGATATCAGCCTCAAGGCCCTGGAACAGGCGCGCCTCGCGCGCTATCCGGTCGGTCGTCTGGGTGGCCTTACCGACGCAGAGAAGAATCGCTGGATGCAGCCTGTCGAAGGCGACAAGCTGGAAATTCTGCCTTCGTTGCGTGACCGAATCTGCTTTACCAGGCTGAACATCCTGGAATTGGCCCAGGCCCCGATACGGGATCTGGATATCATTTTTTGCCAGAACCTGCTCATCTACTTCCGACGCTGGCGCCGCCGCGACCTGCTCAACCTGCTGGCCAAAAGACTGGCTCCAGGTGGCATGCTGATCATCGGACTAGGTGAAATAGTGGACTGGAACAATCCCCTGCTCGAGCGGGTACCTGATGATCGGGTACAGGCCTATGTGCGGCGGGCTTCTCAGGAAAGTCTGGAGTGACTATGGGTGATCGGCATGATTATGTCGCCCTTGACTGGGTAAAAGGGGAGATTTCCGAGACGCTGAACCAAGCGCGTCAAGCCCTGGAAGCCTTTGTCGAGAATCCCGGGGATTCAACCCGGTTGCGTTTCTGCCTGACCTATATCCATCAGGTTCACGGCACGCTCCAGATGGTCGAATTCTACGGTGCAGCCTTGCTTGCCGAGGAAATGGAGAAGCTGGCCCAGGCCCTCATGCACGGCTCGACCAGCAGGGAGGGCGAGGCCCTCGACGTGCTGATGCAGGCCATACTTCAACTGCCAACCTATCTGGACCGCGTGCAGTCGGGTCGCCGTGATTTGCCCCTGGTGTTGTTGCCGCTGTTGAATGATATGCGCACCGCCCGTGGTGAAAATCTGCTGTCGGAAAATGCGCTCTTCACCCCGGACGTCGACACCGGCAGCCCAGCCGATGGCGCCGAGCGGCTGGGTAATTTCGCCGCAGATGACAATATTCGCCAACTGCGCAAGCTGCGCCAGGCTATGCAGATTGCCCATGCCGGGGTCATCCGAAACCAAGAGATTCCAGCCAACGCTCGTCAGCTAGGCAAGGTATTTGCGCGCCTGCAAACCCTGTGTCAGGGATCGGCCCATGCCGATCTCTGGGCCGCCTATGCCGGCGTCGTCGAGGGTGTCGAACATGGCACGATTGACCCTGGTGCAGCCATCAAGCAGCTGTTGCGCCAGGCAGATCGAGAGGTCCGGCAATTGCTGGATCTGGGTGCGACAGCGCTGGACACCCCGCCAGCTCCAGAATTATTGCGCAATCTGTTGTTTTACGTGGCCAAGAGTCCCGGGGGCAGTCCGCGCCTCGATGGTTTGAAGCAGCGTTACCAGCTCAAGGCCTTGCTCACCGACGACGACATTGCCAACCAGGCGACCGGTTCGCGGCTGGTCGGACCGGACCGCAGCGCCATGCAGTCTGTAGTTGAAGCTCTTGGCGAGGAGCTACTGCAGGTCAAGGATCGACTGGATCTGTTTGTGCGCGGCGATCGCACACAAACTCACGAACTTGCGGCCCTGGTTCCGGCCATGAAGCAGATTGCCGATACCCTGGCCATGCTGGGTCTGGGTCAGCCACGGCGGGTCCTGCTGGAACAAATTGAACTGGTCGGCCAACTGGCCGGCGGTGTGTCGGTTATCAACGACTCCTCATTGATGGATGTGGCGGGAGGCCTGCTCTATGTTGAGGCTAGCCTGCATGGCATTCTGGGGATGGAGCGCGAGCGCGGTGATGTAGCCGATACATCGCAGGGCAGTGACATGCAGCGTCTGGCTGCGGCCCAGGATATGGTTCTGGTGCACAGGCAGGTGGTACAGGAAGCACGTAACGCACTTGAGCAGAGTCGCGAATCGATCAATGCCTTTATCATCAGCCAGTGGGATCATTCCCAGCTGGAGCCTGTAGCTGATCTACTCAATAGCGTGCGCGGTGGCCTGGAGATGCTGCCGCTGGTGCAGTGCGCAGCGATCATCGGCAATTGCCGGCGCTATGTTGTCGAGCAGTTGCTCACCCCGAAAAAGATTCCCGATTGGCCAGAACTTGATGCGCTGGCTGATGTGATAACCAGTGTCGATTATTACCTCGAGCGGCTTGCCGAGGACGACAGTGAGCGCGGTGACAGCATCCTTGCGGTAGCCGCAGAACGCCTGCTTGAGCTCGATTACGGCCTTGGAATGGTGAAGTCGGAGACCCCGTCCGAGGTCGCCGAGACGCTGCCCGACACCGTGGATGTGCAAGACGAGACCGGTGCCGAACAGCCGGATATGTCCATTGAGCAAACCTCAGATGCAGAGCCCGAGCCCAGTTCAGATTCCGAACTGGAACTGGATGCCCTTCCAGAGGAACTGGACCACCTCGAAATCACCCCGAGCCATGCTCCGCCGGGCATCGATGCCCCTGACCAGACGTCACCTGCGAATGCAGAGGTTGACGCTGCTGCTGATGCTCGCGCCGAGGTAGAGGTAGAAGCCGAAGACGACGAATTCGATGCGGAGCTGATCGAGATCTTTGTCGAAGAAGCCGGGGAGGTACTTGAGACGCTGACCGAGTACACACCGGTCTGGCAGGCCAACAACGATGACCATAAAGCCCGTGCCGAGGTACGCCGCGCTTTCCACACACTCAAGGGCAGTGGCCGGATGGTCAAGGCTGGCATCATGGCGGAGCTCGCCTGGTCAGTTGAAAACATGCTCAACCGGGTCATCGACCGCAGTATTGATCTTACGCCAACCGTATTTGACGTAATCAATGCTGTACGCGCCCTGATGCCAGAACTTGTGGATGATTTTGCTCTCAGCAAGCAGCAGAATCTGCCAGAGGTATCCCGGCTGGCGAGTGTGGCGGATGCATTGTCGCGCGGTGAGTCGGCGGAAGAAGCAATGCTGGCCGGCCAGGAGCAGTTGGAGAGCCTGGAAGAGCCGCTGGAAGACTCGACTGAACAGACGTCCGACCTAATCAATGACCCGCTATCTGTCGACGTAGATCACGACGCAGAAGATTTTGAGGCCTTGCCAGTTGCTGAGGTGGATCTTGAAATCGAGCCCGAATCCGAATCCGAATCCGAGCACGAAAGCGAAAACGAGTTCGACTCAGACCTTGATTCAGAGCTCGACACCATGCCCGCGAAAGGGGATGGAGAGGATTGGCTGTCCGAGATAGCTGAACAGGGCGCCGAGGACGAACCAGCCAGCGCGGAGACGGATGATTCGGATCAGCCTGCACCTGATCTGCAAGCAGTTGCGCTTGAGCACGGTCTGGACCCTGTGTTGCTGGAGATTTTCAACAATGAAACCCAGTCTCACATCGAACAGATAAACGCCTTTATCGACCAGTGTGAACAGGGCTTGCCTCGCCAGATTAGCGATGCTCTGCAGCGTGCGCTGCATACCCTCAAGGGCAGTGCACACATGGCGGGCATTCAGCCGATTGCGGTGCTTGCCACGCCATTGGAGAAACTGGCCAAGGACTTCAAGGCCAACCTGATCCCTGTCGAACAGCCCCTGGCGGATCTGCTTGGCGAGGCTGTGATCCTTTTTGAAGCTGGCGTGGCCCAGCTCGACAGCAATCCTGAACGTACCCTTGAGGGTACCGATGAGTTTCTAGAACGCCTCGATGATCTTTGGCGTCAGGGCCTGGCTGCCCGTGATAGCAGTCGTGCCGACATGGATCAGAGCCCAGCCCAAAGCGGTCTCCTGTCGATATTCCTGACCGAGGGTATCGATCAGTTGCTGGATGTCACCGATGCGCTGGCGCTGTGGGAGAATGGCCAGGGTCCGGCTATCGATAGCCGTGAGCTGTGCCAGAGCCTGCGCGCGCTTGGTGAAGTGGCCGGCGACGTGGATCTGGGCGTCATCGAATCCCTTTGTCAGAAGCTCGAAGACTTCCATGAAGCGCTGATGACCGGCCGAATAGAGCTGGGTCAGCCTGAGGCTGATGCGCTTGCAGTGGCACATGAGCGCCTGATCGGCATGATGGATCAAGTGGCGGCCCACCAGCATATTCCGCCGGCCGATGTGGAAATTGCGGTGTTACAGGCCTTGTTGCCGGGTGTATCTCAACCCCCAGTGCAGGCTACTGAAGCACCTGGGGCCTCGCTGGTTAAGTCTGTGGGACAGCCGACCTGGAATCCGCGGGATGCGGGCACCGATGCGGAGCTGGTGGATATTTTCCTGGAGGAAGCTCAGGAAATTATCGACAGCTCTTCCGCGAGCCTGCAGGAGTGGATCGGCGATCCGGCCAATACTCTTGCGGTGGAGTCCCTGCAGCGTGATCTGCATACGCTCAAGGGCGGTGCTCGCATGGCAGAGATCCCGCCGATTGGCGATCTGGCCCACGAGCTTGAGTTCCTTTACGAAGGCCTGGCCAACCAGCGATACCAGCCCAGCAACGGACTCAATGATCTGTTGCATGCCTGCCATGATGATCTCGCCAACATGGTCGAGGGCGTCATGGCCGGACGGCCCATCAGTGACGGTTCAGCGCTTATCGCCGCGATCAAGGGTTATCGTGCGCGGCCGGACCAGCCGCCACAATTACCAGGCCATGGCGGGACGACAGCATCCCAGCCAGAGCGGGAACCCGAGGTCGAGCACGCCTTTTCCACTGAGGGAACGGCCGGAGATCCGCTGCAGGGCATGCTGGGCATGTTCCTGGAAGAGGCGCGTGAAATCGTTGCACCCTGTACCGAACTGCTTGAGCGCATGCCCCATGATTCATCGGCCGGTGATGAGTTGGCCCGTCGGGTGCAAACGCTCAGGGGTAGCGCGCGCATGGCGGGGCAGACGGCATTGGCCGAGCAGAGCAAGACTCTGGAAACGGCCTTGCAAAACAGCAATACCCCTCATGATCAGCTGAAAGCTCAGTTGCAAGGCTTGCATGAGGCTCTGGATACATTGGGTGGCGGCGTTGAGCCGGGCCCGGCGGATTGGTCGATGCCTGAGATGGCGCCGTCTGCAGTGCCTGCGCCGGCACCAACGGAGAGCCTGAGTGCGGTCCAGGAGCCCGCTCCGGCGCCGCGCCAGACACTGGCAGCGGTGAAGGGAATATTGCAGCAGGCGATGGCCGCCAGTGAAACGGACAGCGACGACCAGTCGGCACGCATCAGCGGGCAGGAGACAGTCAAGGTCTCGGCCAAGCTGCTTGAAGAGCTGGTCAACCTGGCTGGTGAGACGTCGATCTTTCGCGGTCGTATCGAACAGCAGGTCAACGACCTGGCGCACACCCTGCAGGACGTTGATAGCACCATCGAGCGTGTTCGCGACCAGTTGCGTCGACTTGATATGGAAACCCAGGCCCAGATTCTGTCCCGTCACCAGGAGGAAATCGAGCAGGCCTACGAAGACTTTGATCCGCTGGAGATGGACCGTTACTCCCAGTTGCAACAGCTGTCGCGCTCACTGTTCGAGTCCGCGTCCGACTTGCTCGATCTGAAGGAGACGCTGGCTGCCAAAAGCCGTGACGCAGAAACGCTCCTGTTGCAACAGGCGCGGGTCAACACCGAGCTGCAGGAGGGCCTGATGCGCACGCGCATGGTGCCATTCGAGCGCCTGTTGCCGCGTATGCGCCGTGTGGTTCGTCAGGTCGCCAGCGAAGTGGGCAAGCAGGTAAGCCTGGAGATCGGTAGCGCCGAAGGGGAAATGGATCGCAGCGTGCTAGAGCGGATGATTGGACCCCTGGAACATATGCTGCGCAACGCCGTGGACCACGGTATCGAATTGCCAGAGGCGCGCCAGGATAAAGGTAAGCCGGAGGAGGGACGCATCACCCTGGATCTGCAACGCCAGGGTGGTGAGATTGTTCTCTTGCTTTCTGATGATGGTGCAGGGATCAATCTTGACGCCGTGCGGCGCAAGGCGATCGAACGGGGTCTTATGGATGTGGATGCCGAACTGACCGACCAGGAGGTTTTGCAGTTCATTCTCGAGGCAGGCTTCTCCACTGCGGACAAGGTCACCCAGATTTCCGGCCGCGGCGTGGGCATGGACGTGGTCAATTCCGAAGTCAAACAGCTCGGTGGCAGCATGAGCCTGGATACTCGTCCTGGCAAAGGCAGTACATTCACGATCCGCCTGCCCTTTACCGTGTCGGTCAACCGCGCACTGATGGTGTATTCCGGAGATGACCTGTACGCGATACCGTTGAACACCATTGAAGGTATCGTGCGGGTTTCCGGCTATGAGCTGGAAGCCTACTACGCGCCCGATGCGCCGCCTTTCGAATATGCAGGCAAACAATATGATCTGCGCTATCTCGGCGATCTGCTCGTCACGGGGCAGCAGCCGCGTCTGAGCGGGCACAGCCTGCCGCTGCCGGTCATCCTGGTCCGCGGAGCAGAGCACACGGTGGCTGTGCAGGTCGATGCCCTGGCTGGCTCCCGCGAGATCGTGGTAAAGAGCGTGGGCAAGCAATTCGCCGTGGTGCCTGGTATTTCCGGCGCGACCATTCTGGGTGACGGACGGGTGGTAGTGATTCTTGATCTGCTCGCAATTATTCGCGCCCAGCAGGCATTGCAGTCCCAGCAGCGCCTGGCCGCCGAGCGTGCCCAGAATATTGCCGAGAAGGAAGACGAGCGTGCCACGCTGGTCATGGTGGTCGACGACTCGATCACCGTACGCAAGGTGACTACACGCCTGCTTGAACGTCATGGCATGGAAGTGGTTACGGCCAAGGACGGGATCGAGGCCATAGCCCGTCTGCAGGATGTGCATCCGGATATCATGCTGTTGGATATCGAGATGCCACGCATGGACGGTTTCGAGGTAGCAACGCTGGTACGCCATGATGACCGGCTCAAGGATCTGCCCATCGTGATGATCACCTCACGCACCGGGGAGAAACATAGGGAGCGGGCGAAGGCAATCGGCGTGAATGATTATCTGGGCAAGCCCTACCAGGAAAGTTTATTGCTGGAGGCCATTGGCAAGTTGGTCAAGGTTCGTGATTGAGCCAGCTGCGCCTGCTATCGCGCTGCTGGCAGGCAAGATGCAGAAGCGTCAACTGTTGCAGGAGGTGCTCGAGGGTTTCGGCTACCGGGTGATTTTTGCCGGTGAGCCCGAGGGCCTGACTTGCGCCTCGCTGGAGGCTATTGAGGCCGACGCCTGGCTTCTGGAGCTGGAAGAGGAATCCGAACTGGCTGATTGGCTTCTGGAGCACAGTCCAGTTCCGGTGCTACTGGGTGCAGGGGAGATTCCCCACCACGAGAGCGAGGACTATCCACGTTGGAAACGCAGGTTGGCGGCCAAGCTGTTGCCCCTGTTGGGCCCTCCCCCTGAGCGTCATCAGGAGCTGGGTGATACTGGTACGCCGTCTGCTGTGCTTCCCTCCGCACGCTGTGTATGGTTGCTGGCGGCTTCATTGGGTGGGCCTGCCGCGGTAAAACGTTTTCTTGATCGGTTGCCTGCGGATCTGCCAGTGGCCTTTGTTTATGCCCAACACATAGACGCGGGTTTTGAGACGCAGCTGCCCACGATTCTCGGCAGGCAGAACGCCTGGCGTGTACTCAACTGCGTCAGTGGTGCTCATCTGCATGATGGTGAAGTGCTGGTGGCTCCAATCAGGCGCAGTCTTGGCTTCGCGCCGGAGGGGCAGATCCGTCTGAGCGATACGCCCTGGCCTGGCCCTTATCAACCCAGCATCGAGACATTGCTCGATTCAGTGGCTGGCGCCTTCGCACCAGCGTGTGGGGCCATTATTTTCAGTGGCATGGGTGAGGATGGTGTTGAGGCTTGTGGACGGCTCCGCAACCAGGGCATCCAGGTGTGGACCCAGGACGCTGCCAGCGCCACCTGCGCCGTCATGCCCCAAGCGGTAGCGGATGCGGGCTACAGTTGTCGTCAGGGCTCGCCGGAGATGCTGGCCGACGCGCTTCGCTACTGGGTGGCACAAGAATGGCCGGTTGCGCTGTAGCGACGGCAAAACAGAATACGAGAGGACGCGCTATGACCGACGCACTGGAAAGCCTGAATGGACTTATCGTTCCCCTCGCAGATCAGGCTCTGTTGCTGCCCAACGTGGCAGTAGCGGAGCTGGTGGGGTTTCGCCTTAGCCGGGAGCCTGGGAATGCACCGCCCTGGTTTTTGGGTTGGACCCTCTGGCGCGACCAGCAGGTGCCGGTAGTTGATCCCCATGTGTTGCTCGGCCAACAGCCTGACGAGACCGGCAGACAGCCTCGTACATTGATACTCAACGCCATCGGCGAGCGCCCTGGCGTGCATTTTATCGCTATGCGCATATGGAGTATTCCGCGTTCGCGCAAGATTGCCCGCGGCGAGATTGCCACAGCCGAGGGCAACCTGCCCTATGTGCTGCAGTCCGTCCAGCTCGGCGATGAAAGTCAGGCCCTGTGTATTCCCGACCTGTTGGGAATAGAGCAGACGCTCGATTCGGCTGGACTACTCAAAGTCTGAGAAGCCAAACGCTCAGACCGGAAAGCTCAGACGTGCCTCGGTGCCACCGCCGCTGCGGTTAAGCAGTTGCACCGTGGCGCCATGGCTTTCAGCAATTCGCTTGACGATGGCCAGGCCCAGACCGGTGCCCTTGGTGGTCCGCGCGCGGTCTCCGCGGGTAAAGGGCGTGAACAGAGCCTCGCATTCAGTAGGGTCAATTCCCGGTCCGCGATCAAGAATCGAAACAACCAGGTAGGGCTGCGCAGCTGCGCGGGTAACGTAAGTACACACCTCTATTCCCGAGCCACCGTGATGCAGTGCATTGTCGATCAGGTTGCCGATGACACGCTTCATGGACAGACGGCGCAACTTGATCAGGGGAACCGGCTCAAGGCATAACCGGACTCGCTCTTCGCCGGTATTCTGCGGCGCAACCACTTCCCGAATGATCTCGTTGATATCCTCCGGCTCGTTCGCCTCGGTGCTGCCATCACGCATGAACGACATGAACTGATCGAGAATCGCATCCATATCCTCGATATCCCGAATCATGCCTTCAGTCAGGTCCGGGTCAGCACTGGACAATAGCTCCGTGGATAGTCGCATGCGGGTCAGGGGAGTACGCAGATCATGGGAGACGCCCGCCAGCAGCATAGAGCGGTCGCGGTTCGCTTCCTCTACGTCATAGGCCATCTGATTGAAGGCACGGTAAACCTCGGCGATTTCCGCAGGGCAGTTGGTGTCAAGCAGGCGAACGCTGTGCCCCTTACCGATACGGCGGGCAGCCCGTTCGAGGGTTTTCAATGGGTTGTTCAGTTGTCGCACAAAAACCCAAGCGGCGGCGGTGGACAGCACACCTATCAGCCCGAGCCATAACACGACCATCCAGATTCTCTGGCCTCGCAGGGGGTGAGCGTACAACGGAACCTGCAACCAATTGTCACCATAGTTGGGCTGATGGACCCAGAGCAGAGGCTCGCCCTGGATACGCACCCGCACCTGGGTCATGTCACCCAGTTCCTGACGCAGCTGGTTGGTAAATATGCCTGAATAAGGCCAATGGACTTCGCCTCGAGGCACTACATTGGAGGGGACCAGACGCAGACCGGTCACCTGTTCAATGTCGGCTCGCGCGGCTGGATCGCTGGCCCAGTAGGAAGTGACCAGCATAGCAGTGCCGTGGCTATACTGGCGGTCGACCAGCAAGTCCTCGTTGGCCAGCAGATAAAGCATGGTCAGAATTTTCGAGAACAGCGTGACCAGTAGCACCAGGGTGATCGTACGGGCAAAAAAACTGCGTGGCAGTAATGGATGCCAGCCGGGCCCTCCTTTCACGAAGCCTTGCCGTCCGGAACAAAGACGTAACCGACACCCCAGACGGTCTGGATGTAACGTGGCTTGGAAGGATCAGGCTCAAGCATGCGGCGCAGGCGTGAGATCTGTACGTCGATCGAACGCTCCAGGGCATCCCATTCGCGGCCACGGGCGAGTTGCATCAATTTGTCTCGGGTCAGAGGCTCGCGCGGGTGCTGCACCAGCGCCTTGAGCACGGCGAATTCGCCCGTGGTCAGCATGTGTACTTCCTCGCCCCGGCGTAACTCACGGGTTGCCAGGCTCAATACAAACTCGCCAAAGCTGACTTCTTCATCTTCGCCACCCGGCGCACCGGGTACCTGTGGCGCCTGACGGCGCAACACTGCCTTGATGCGTGCGACCAGCTCACGCGGGTTGAAGGGTTTGGGCAGGTAGTCATCGGCGCCCTGTTCAAGACCGAGGATACGGCTGGCCTCGTCACCCTTGGCTGTCAGCATGATGATCGGCGTCTTGTTTTCTTGATCGCGCAGGCGCTTGCATGCTGTCATGCCATCTTCGCCGGGCAGCATTAAGTCGAGCACGATAAGAGAATAGAGTTCTCGGGCGAGCAGTCGGTCCATCTGTTCGGTATTTTCAACAGCCCGCACGCGGTAGCCCTGTTCGGTCAGGAAGCGTTCAAGCAAACGGCGCAGGCGCACGTCATCGTCAACAATCAGGATCTTTTCACCTTCACTGGTCATACCGGCTCCACCCTTAGTGATTTCGAGCTATTGTGGCTGAACGCGTCTGTTCGCGGGCTCAGGCATTGTTACAAGAGGTTTCTTTTGTACAAGTTTTTCGCCTCCGCGTCATCCAGGACTATCAGCCCGGATTCGCCACGCAGGGGAATCTCTCGGTTATACTGCGCGGCTTGTCAAACTGAACTGGAAGTCGCGCCCATGGAATCTATCGCCTCACGCATCGCCACCGAACTCGCTGTTCGCTCCGAGCAGGTCGACGCGACGGTGAGATTGCTGGACGAAGGTGCCAGCGTGCCGTTCATTGCCCGTTACCGCAAGGAGGTGACCGGCAGTCTGGATGACACGCAGCTACGTTATCTGGAAGAGCGCCTGCGTTACCTGCGTGAGCTCGAGGATCGCCGCTCAACCATTCTTGCCAGTATTGATGAGCAGGGCAAGCTCAGCCCGGAACTGGAGCGCGATATTCGCGGTGCAGACAGCAAGACGCGCCTTGAAGACCTTTACCTGCCTTACAAGCCCAAGCGCCGGACCAAGGGTCAGATCGCCCTGGAAGCAGGTTTAGGCCCACTGGCTGAAAGCCTGTATGCCGATCCGACGCTGACGCCCGAGCAGCAAGCGGCAGCCTTCGTGAACGTCGACAAGGGTGTGGCCGACGTGAAAGCTGCGCTTGATGGCGCCAAGTACATACTGATGGAGCGTTTCAGCGAGCAGGCTAACCTGCTGGAACGGCTGCGCAGTGCGCTGCGCCAGGATGGCAGAGTGCTGTCCAAGCTGGTGCCGGGCAAGGAAGATGAGGGTGCCAAGTTCCGCGATTACTTTGATTACGCGGAAGACCTGCGCAAGGTCCCGTCGCACAGGGCCCTGGCGATCCTGCGTGGCCGCAACGAAGGTATTCTCAGTATCGCCCTGGAGCTGGGCGACCCGGATCGGCCGACCAGCGCTGCGCACCCATGCGAGGGCATGATTGCCCAGGCAGTCGATATCCGTGATCAGGGCCGTCCGGCCGACCGCTGGTTGGCAGAAGTTGTGCGCTGGACCTGGCGGGTCAAGTTGCTCGGTCAATTGGAGACAGAGCTGTTGGGCGACCTGCGCGAAAGCGCCGAGGACGAGGCCATTCGGGTGTTCGCCAGCAATCTCAAGGATCTGCTCCTGTCAGCGCCGGCTGGCCCGCGCGTGACCCTGGCGCTGGATCCGGGTCTGCGGACCGGCGTGAAGGTGGTAGTCGTGGATGCGACTGGCAAGCTGGTGGACTTCACCACCGTATTCCCACACGCACCGCGTAACCAGTGGCAGGAATCCCTGGCCGTGTTGGCCGGTTTATGCAGCAAGCACAGCGTGACATTGCTGGCGATTGGCAACGGCACCGCCTCGCGGGAGAGTGACAAGCTGGCTGGCGAACTGATCAAGCTATGCCCGCAACTGCCCATGCAGAAAATCATGGTGTCGGAGGCGGGCGCCTCGGTGTATTCCGCGTCGGAACTGGCAGCCAAGGAATTCCCGGAGCTGGATGTGACCTTCCGCGGCGCAGTCTCGATAGGTCGGCGCCTGCAGGACCCCCTGGCCGAGCTGGTCAAAATCGAGCCCAAGGCCATTGGCGTCGGCCAGTATCAACACGATGTCTCCCAGGTAAAGCTGGCCCGCAGCCTGAACGCGGTGGTGGAAGATTGTGTGAACGCGGTGGGTGTGGATCTCAATACCGCGTCTGCGCCACTGTTGACCCGCGTATCAGGTCTGAACCCGACGATCGCCCAGAACATTGTCGACTACCGCGACCAGCATGGCGCCTTTGGCAGTCGACGCGAGTTGCTCAAGGTAGCGCGTCTGGGCGACAAGACCTTTGAGCAGGCAGCAGGTTTCTTGCGGGTCATGAACGGTGACAATCCGCTGGACGCCTCCGCGGTTCACCCTGAAGCCTATCCGTTGGTCGAGCGTATTGCCGGCGAGACCGGGCGCGATGTGCGCAGTCTGATTGGCGATTCGGCTTTCCTGCGCAAGCTCGACCCGAAGAACTTTACCGATGCGCATTTTGGTATCCCGACCATCAGCGACATTCTGCTCGAACTGGACAAGCCGGGCCGCGATCCGCGTCCGGAGTTCAAGGCAGCTGCGTTCCAGGACGGGGTCGAGACCATCCGTGATCTGAAGCCGGGCATGCAGTTGGAAGGGGTAGTGAGCAACGTGGCCAACTTTGGTGCCTTCGTGGATATTGGCGTGCATCAGGATGGTCTTGTGCACATTTCCATGCTGGCCCATCAGTTCGTCAAGGATCCCCGGGACGTGGTCAAGGCCGGCGATATTGTCCGTGTGAAAGTCATGGAGGTGGATATCCCGCGTCAGCGCATCAGCCTCAGCATGCGCATGGACGACGAGCCCGGCGCCGCAACCCAGGGACGTCCCGGTGACTCGGATCGATCCAGCAGGGCGCAGGGCGATCGTGCCAAAAACAAAGGCCAGGGCCGTGGCCAGAGTGCTGGCGCTGGTGCGCAGCCAGCCGCCGGTGGTACCTTTGCCAACCTGTTTGCCAATGCCAAAGACCTGAAGAAGCGCTGAGAATGAGCCCACATCCCACATTAAATCGCATGAGCGCCTTTACCCGGATGCTCGGTCTGGAGTTCAAGTCCATTGAAGTCGGCACTTGTACGCTGACGCTCCCGATCCGCGAAGATCATTTTAACTCGACCGAAAGGGTGCATGGCGGGGTGATTTTCTCGCTATTGGATTCGGCCATGGGCGCTGCCGCTTTCAGCGTGCTGGAGCCTCACGAATCCACTGCTACAGTGGAGTGCAAGATCAATTACACGCGCGCGGTGGTGGGTGGTGAACTGGAATGCATTGGCAAGGTTGTGCATGCAGGCACCCGCACTGTCGTGGTCGATGGCGAGATACGTCAGGACGGTGCTCTGGTAGCCAAAGCCCTGGGCACTTTCGCGCGGATCTGATCCGGTATTCACTAGCTGCAAGCGCAGTGCGCGGCGGCCCGTACGGCTAAGGAGTGACAACCTTGTCACCAGCATTCAGCAAGACTCTTGATCTGTTCGCCACCAAGGCCGGGCGCGAAGTGCTTCGCGGCTGTCGCCATGGCATTGAAAAGGAAAGCCTGCGCACAACGCCGGATGGCACACTGGTGCACACGCCGCATCCGGTTGCCCTGGGCTCTGCACTGACACATCCGAGCATCACCACTGACTATTCGGAAGCACTGATCGAGCTGATCACGCCAGTCAATACCAGTCTGACAGGGTTGTTCGACAGTCTCGATATGACCCACCGATTTGTCTACGCGCAGCTGGGCGACGAGTTGCTCTGGACCGAGTCGATGCCCTGCCGCCTGCCCGCGGATGCCGACATTCCGATCGCCTGGTACGGCACTTCCAATGTAGGCATGCTCAAGAACGTTTACCGTCGTGGTCTGGCAATACGTTATGGCAAGGCCATGCAGTGCATTGCGGGTATTCATTACAACTTCTCCTTGCCGCCGCAACTCTGGGCGACATTGCAGGAGCAGGACAAGGATCTGCGCTCAGCCCAGGATTATCAGTCCGACCGCTACATGGCGATGATTCGTAATTTTCGCCGTTATGCCTGGCTGCTGATGTATTTGTTCGGCGCCTCGCCAGCCGTCTGCGCGACCTTTTTGCAGGGGCGTGATCACAAGCTGGAGAAGTTGGGCGACAAGACGCTCTATTTGCCCTATGCCACCAGTCTGCGCATGAGCGACCTGGGCTACAACAACAACGCCCAGTCGGGCCTGAACGTCTGCTACAACACGCTCGATAGCTACATTCACAGCATGCAGGAGGCGATCGGCCTGCCCTTTACGGCTTACGACCGCATGGGCACCCACGACAGCAACGGCCAATGGCAGCAGCTCAATACCAATCTGCTGCAGATCGAGAACGAGTTCTACAGTCCTATCCGTCCCAAGCGCGTGACCCACAGCGGCGAGAAGCCAGTGCACGCGCTGGCCTCGCGTGGTGTGGAGTACATCGAAGTGCGTTGCATGGATATCGATCCGTTTGTGCCGCTGGGTGTCGAGCCGGCTACCGCGCGTTTTCTGGACAGTTTCCTGCTCTACTGCGCCCTGCAGGACAGCCCCTCGCTTACTGAAGAAGCCTGCACGGAGACGGGCGATAACTTCGCCCTGGCAGTCAAGCGTGGACGCGAGCCGGGTCTGCAGTTATCTGATGGTGGGGTAGGTCGCGGTCTGGTTGCCTGGGGTGAAGATCTGCTGGAGCGCATTGGTGACTGTGCTGCAATGCTGGACGGCGTGCATCAGACGGAGGTCTATACACAAAGTCTGAACGCGCAGCGTGCCAAGCTCGCCGACCCTGCATTGACGCCTTCAGCGAAGGTGCTTGAGGCTATCGCCGAACACGGCAACAGCTTCTTCAGTTTTGCCCTGGAGCAGTCCCGGGCGCATCAGGCGTACTTTGCTGACCGGCCGCTGGATGAAAAAGCGCTCGCAGCCTATCAGGCAGAGGTCGCTACATCACTGGCTGATCAGGCAGCAATCGAAGCCGCCGACACGGTGGACTTCGACAGCTTTGTCGCCAGCTATCTGAGTCAGGGAATTGACGACTAGTCGGCTGCGGCCATCGGACCCGGCCGGTCCGATGGCGTCTGATAGTTTTACTGGGTGACCAGGTTGGTGAACAGCAGATCATCAACCAGCGGCTCTCCCTCTTCCTCCTCAAGTACCTCGCGCACTGCCTCCAGCGCCTTGCTACGCAATTGCTCCTTGCCTTCCAGGGTCGCCACGCTCTCCAGAGTTTCATGGCCAAAGAGGCTCACCAGAGTATTGCGGATCAGCGGGTCGTGATACTCGATGCGCGGCACTGCAGCCGGATCGTTTGTACGCAGCGCTACATCCACTTTCATGTATTGGATCTTCGGCCCAGGCCCGACTGTTCCAACGAAGGCTGGTTTAAGCTCCACATACTGGGCGCCAGCGGCTGGGGCAGCATCTTCTGCCTGGGCAGGCAATACAGCAAACAGACTCAGCAGCAGGGGCAGGGCGAGGATCTTGCGCATGGGTTAGACTCCTTTTGGTAAGTCACAGGATAGCCGAGCCCGGACCGCCAGCCAACCGGCGCCGCGACGGATCTTATGAATGGCAATCAATCAAGGGCATGGTCATTGACCCGGCTGCCCTGCTTGCGACTAGACTGTGTGAAAATCTGACAATGGAGTCATCATGAAAGCCGTATTGTGCAAAGAATTTGGTCCTGCCAGCAGCCTGGTACTGGAAGAAACCGCCGATCCCGTGGCCAAGGCCAATGAAGTGGTCCTGGATATCCACGCCGCAGGGGTCAACTTTCCCGACACGTTGATCATTGAAGGCAAGTACCAGATCAAGCCGCCCTTTCCGTTTTCCCCCGGTGGCGAAGCGGCAGGCGTGATCGCCAGCGTCGGCGAGAAGGTTCGTCACCTCAAGCCGGGTGATCGGGTCATGGGACTGACCGGCTTTGGCAGTTTTGCCGAGCAGATCGCGGTCGATGCCATGCGCGTGTTGCCGATCCCCAAGGATATGGACTTTGTCACTGCCGCAGGTTTCAGCATGACCTACGGGACATCGATGCACGCGCTCAAGCAGCGGGCCAACCTGCAGCCGGGCGAGACGCTGCTGGTGCTGGGCGCCTCTGGTGGTGTGGGCCTGGCTGCAGTTGAAATAGGCAAGGCCATGGGCGCACGCGTTATCGCTGCCGCCTCCACTGCCGAGAAGCTCGAAGTGGCTCGCGCCGCTGGCGCGGATGAGCTGATCAACTACACCGAAGTCAGCCTCAAGGATGCAGTCAAGGAGCTGACCAAGGGCCAGGGCGCAGACGTGATCTATGATCCGGTCGGTGGCGACCTTTTTGACCAGGCAGTGCGCTCGATCAACTGGAAGGGCCGTCTGCTGGTTGTCGGCTTTGCCAGCGGTCGTATCCCCGAGTTCCCCGTGAACCTGGCGCTGCTCAAAGGCTCGTCCATCGTCGGTGTGTTCTGGGGCTCCTTTGCTGCCCGCGAACCGCAAACCAACCTGGAGAACTTCCAGGAGCTGTTCGCCTGGTTCAGCGAGGGCAAGCTCAAGCCGCTGGTCTCGGAAAAATTCCGCCTGAATCAGTACGAAGATGCGCTCAACATCCTCACCTCACGTAAAGCTGTGGGCAAGGTTGTAGTTCAGGTTCGCGACTGAATCGGCGTTACTGGCTGCCGGCAAACCCTTGCTGGCGCCAGGCTTCGAATATCAGCACCGCAGCACTGTTCGACAAGTTCAGGCTGCGGCTGTCTGGTAGCATCGGGATGCGCAGCACCTGATCCTGCGGCAGGCTCTCACGTACCGAAGCTGGCAGACCCCGACTTTCGGGACCAAACAGAAACAGATCCCCTGGCTTGAACGCCACCTCACTGAAATGGCGAGTGCCCTTGGTGCTCAGCGCAAACACGCGCTCCGGCTGCACCGCTGCCAGGCATGCCGCCAGATCCGCATGCGTCTTTACCGCTGCAAACTCGTGATAATCCAGCCCCGCTCGACGCAGCCGCTTGTCATCCAGCTCGAAACCCAATGGCTCGATCAGATGCAACTGACAGCCGGTATTGGCGCACAGGCGAATGATATTGCCGGTATTGGGCGGGATTTCCGGTTCGAGCAGGGCGATGTGGAACATGGTGTGTGCCATCAGAGGGTATGGGATGGCGAAGTCTAGGCTTTGAGGCGTACAGCGACAAGCTATCAGCTACTTTCATCTCGCCCATAAAAAAAGGCGACTCCAGCCTGCCTGAACTGGAGTCACCTCAAATACACCCATAGTTACTAAAGCATCAAGTATGCCAGAACTGAGAGATGCCGAATTTATTCGGCATCGTCCTCGTCATGGCCGTCGATATTCATGCCCAGTTCCTTGATCTTGCGGGTCAGGGTATTGCGGCCCCAGCCCAGTAACTGCGCGGCGTCGCGGCGTCTGCCGGCGGTGTGCTTGAGGGCGGTTTCGATCATGATGCGCTCGAAGGCGGGGACGGCTGTTTCCAGCAGGCTGGTGACGCCGCGGTCCAGTTCCTGGTCCGCCCAGATGCGCAAACTGTGCTCCCAATGACCATCCGCTGCACCGTCCTGGTGCTGTGTAAGCATTTCCGGGGGCAGGTCTTCAACCAGAACTTCGCGGCTGGATGCCATGACGGTGATCCAGCGGCAGGTGTTTTCCAGTTGGCGGACGTTACCGGGCCAGGGCAGGCTGCGCAGGTAGTCACGCGTCTGCGGCTTGAGCACCTTGGGTTCGACCGATAGCTCCTGGGCGGCGCGGGCGAGAAAGTGCTGGGCGAGTGCGGGAATGTCTTCGCGGCGTTCGGCCAGTTTTGGAATATGAATACGGATCACGTTCAGACGGTGGAACAGATCCTCGCGGAAATTGCCGGCCTGTACCAGATCCTCGAGGTTCTGGTGAGTGGCGGCGATGATGCGCACGTCCACCTTTATCGGCACATGACCACCGACACGATAGAACTCGCCATCAGCGAGTACGCGCAGCAGGCGAGTCTGGGTTTCGGCGGGCATATCGCCGATCTCGTCAAGAAACAGTGTGCCACCGTCGGCCTGTTCAAAGCGGCCTCGGCGCTGCACGGCGGCGCCAGTGAAGGCGCCTTTCTCATGGCCGAACAGTTCCGACTCCATCAGATCCTTGGGGATCGCCGCCATGTTCAGTGCTATAAACGGGTTACGTGACCGAGGACTGTGGCGGTGCAGCGCATGGGCAACCAGCTCCTTGCCGGTACCGGATTCGCCGTTGATCAGCACGGTAATATTGGAGTGGGACAGACGGCCGATGGCGCGGAAGACTTCCTGCATGGCCGGCGCTTCGCCAATGATTTCCGGTGTGCGTGCGTCGCTTACCTCTGGCCCCTGACCTTCCTGCTCGCGACTGTGGGCAAGGGCGCGACGGACCAGGGCAACGGCTTCATCCACGTCGAACGGTTTGGGCAGGTACTCGAAGGCGCCGCCCTGATAGGACGCGACGGCACTGTCCAGGTCGGAATGGGCTGTCATGATGATGACCGGCAATTTCGGCATCCGCTCACGCAGGGTGGAAAGCAACTCCAGGCCGCTGGTGCCAGGCATGCGTATATCGCTTATCAATACGTCCGGTTGTTCGCGCTGCAGGCGGGCGAGTGCGGCGTCGGCATTGTCGAAGCTGACTGACTCCATGCCCTCCTGCTGAAGAGCTTTTTCCAGGACCCAGCGTATCGAACGGTCGTCATCGACGATCCAGACGTTTTCAGTTCGGCTCATGGGTTTTGTCTCCGGGTACGGGTTCCAGTGGCAGGAACAAGGTAAATACGGTGCGGCCGGGTTTGCTTTCGCATTCAATCAGGCCCTGGTGTTGACTGATGATGTTCTGGGTAATGGACAGCCCCAGGCCGGTGCCTTCAGGCCGGCCGCTGACCATGGGGTAGAAAATGCTATCGAGTATCTCTGCGGGAATGCCGGGTCCGTTATCGATGATCTGCACCCGGCAGACCAGACGGTGCCTTACCTGTCCAATGGTGAACTGGCGCAACGCCCGCGTGCGCAAGGTGATGCGACCCTTTTGCAGACCACTGCGCTCGGCAATGGCTTGCATGGCGTTACGGACGATATTGAGCAGCGCCTGAATCAATTGCTCACGATCGGCCATGATTTCCGGAATGCTCGGATCGTAGTCACGGCGCAGAGTCAGCTCCCGCTGAGTCTCTGCCTCTACCAGGCTGTAGATCCGCTCGGTGATCTCGTGAATGTTAAGCGGTTGCAGGTGCGGTGGTCGGTAGGGTCCGAGCATGCGATCAACCAGATTGCGCAGTCTGTCTGCCTCCTCGATGATCACGTCGGTATAGTCTTTCAACGATTCTTCGGGGAGTTGACGCGCCAGTAATTGAGCTGCGCCCCGGATGCCGCCAAGCGGATTCTTGATCTCGTGGGCCAGACCGCGCACCAGAACCTTGGTTACTTCCTGCTTCGAGAGCTGCGCTTCTTCCTTGGTGATGCGCAGCAATCGGTCACGCGGGTGCAATTCAAGCAGTAGCCAGTGAGTATCGGCGCTGATTATCGGCGTTACCGAGTAGTCGACCATCAGGCTCTGCCCGTTGTTCAGGTCGAGCTGGGCTTCGCGCTTGGTAAAGGGGTTGCCGTCCAATACCGCGTTACGCAAGGATTCCAAGGCGGCGGCGTCGTCATTGAATAGTTCTCCGATCGGCTGCTGCGATACGCGTTGGCCGCTGACTTCCAGCAGTATTTCCGCAGCAGGATTCAGATACCGCAGACACAAACTGTCATCAAGCAGAAGCACCGCTGTAGTCAGGTTATCGAGTATCTGGCGTAGAAATCGGTCAGGCAGCATAAAAGGTCCCGTGGTTTGTGCAGACAGTTGCAAGAAGCGAACCAATACAGGGCGTTTATGCCGGATGCGACGGTGGTTTGATCCGGTGTTCGGTCGATCGCCCCTTCCTGCTTTGTTGTGTAGTCGTCTGTGCAGACGTACATCGCCCCTGGAATGGGCTTGGGAGGCAGGGAGTGCACCAGAAACGGGTGTCAGTGCGTATGGATGTCTGCCATGGTCGGCCTTGATCTCAGGGGGTCGACTCACGCATTTATGCACAAAATCCGACGCACCAGTAATCAGTATGCACTAATCTGGTGCGACGGGTCGCGATGGCATGGCTGGGTCGGGCACTATCGAGGTGCTGGACTCAGGGAGCCGGATTGCCTGCGGCTGGCACCTTTGGGGCCTGCGGAGCGCTATTGGCGCCAGTACGCCCGGGCTGCAGCACGGATGTGCGTTGCAGGTGTACGGTGATGCCCTGGCTACGCTGCACTTCTTCGCCCCGGGTGTTGGTCACGACCACGGCCACGGTATGCGAGCCTCTGTCTAGCTCAGTCAGTGTCAGGCGCTGGGTTGGTTGTCCATTACCGGCTACGGCCTCCTGCCGCATTTCACCATCCACATTTGCCCGCAGGATGTGACCAGGCGACAAGGGTGGTTCGGTGTTGATCGTCAGGGTGAGGTTGCCATCGTTGGCTCGTATTGCTTCATCGTTCTCGGGGCTGGCAATCTCCAGCGTGCGATAGCCATTACTTAGCTGGCCCGGTTGGTTGTTATTCTGATTTTGCGCGCTTTGCCGGTTTTCCGGCATCTGAGGCACTACCGATTCGAGCGTGTTGGTTGGTGGCAGGTCGATCTGGCGCGAGTCTGGATGGGGTTGGTCTGAATAGATCGTGTTGCCCTGCGCATCTGTCCAGGTGTAGATCTGGGCGTGGGCAAAGCCGGCCAGCGAGATGAGCAAGGCGCTCATTGCCCAGCACATGTGTGTTCGCAGCATGATGGTCACTCCTGTGAGTCGAGCTTTTAGCCTTGCACCTAGGCGCTGATCTGGCAAGGTCTGGCGGACGGGCGAAAAAAAAGGGTGCCTGAAAGGCACCCTTTTTTGACCGCAGTTACGTAACCGGGTTCAGACGCTGTAATACAGATCGTACTCGAGCGGGTGAACGAAAGTACGTACTTTTATTTCTTCAGCCGCCTTGAGTTCGATGTAGGCATCGATCAGGTCGTCGGTGAATACGCCGCCCTTGGTCAGATACTCACGGTCAGCGCTCAAGGACTCGAGTGCTTCTTTCAGGCTGCCACAGACCTGTGGGATCTGGCTCGCCTCTTCAGGCGGCAGGTCATACAGGTTCTTGTCGGCCGCATCGCCAGGGTGGATCTTGTTCTGGATGCCGTCCAGGCCAGCCATCAACAGTGCAGCGAAGCACAGGTAGGGGTTAGCTGCTGGATCAGGGAAGCGTGCCTCGATGCGACGTGCCTTCGGGCTGGAAACATACGGAATCCGGATGGATGCCGAACGGTTACGGGCTGAATAGGCCAGCATGACCGGCGCTTCGAAGCCAGGCACCAGACGCTTGTAGGAGTTGGTGGCCGGGTTGGTGAACGCGTTCAACGACTTGCCGTGCTTGATGATACCGCCAATGAAGAACAGGGCGGTGTCGGACAGGCCGGAATAGCCTTCGCCTGCGAAGGTGTTCTTGCCATCCTTGGAGATGGACATGTGCACGTGCATCCCGGAGCCGTTGTCGCCGTACAATGGCTTGGGCATGAAGGTGGCAGTCTTGCCGAATGCGTCGGCAACATTGTGCACGCAGTACTTCAGGGTCTGAACTTCGTCAGCCTTGGCTACAAGCGTGTTGAACATCACACCGATTTCGTTCTGGCCGGCGGTTGCAACTTCGTGGTGATGGACTTCGATGGTCAGACCCATTTCTTCCATGGCGTTACACATTGCAGTACGCACTTCATGGTCATGGTCGACCGGAGGCACGGGGAAATAACCGCCTTTAACTGCGGGACGGTGGCCCTTGTTGCCTGTTTCGAAGTCAGCGTCGGTGTTCCAGGAAGCCTGTTCGGAAATGATCTTGAACATCGAGCCGGAAATGTCGGATTTGAACTTCACTTCGTCAAAAACAAAGAATTCGGGTTCTGGACCAACAAATACCGCGTCACCAATACCGGTGGACTTCAGGTATTCCTCGGCGCGACGAGCGATGCTGCGTGGGTCGCGCTCGTAGCCCTGCATGGTGGAAGGCTCGATGATGTCGCAGACGATGATGACGGTGGGTTCTTCGGTGAAGGGATCCAGTACAGCGGTGCTGTCGTCAGGCATCAGGATCATGTCGGATGCTTCAATGCCTTTCCAGCCAGAGATGGACGAGCCGTCGAACATCTTGCCTTCTTCGAAAAAGTCATCGTTCACATCACGGGCGGGCATAGTCACGTGCTGCTGCTTGCCCTTGGTATCGGTGAAGCGCAGATCTACCCACTTCGCGTCAAATTCTTTAATCAGTTTAACTGTCTTCGACATGGTTTCCTCCAGAAGGACTCATTAACCGGGAATCTGGCCCGGGATAGCTAAATTCGAGCGGATTACATCCGCGCTCCGCTTGCTTTGTCTGGGAGCAAAAGATGTGCCATTTCAGAGCATGCGCTGAAAGGCCCGCACCATAAGCCTTACAGCCGGCTGAGAGAATTAGTGCACCCATTAAGTGCGCACTTATATAGCGCACAAAAACACTATATTGACCCATTTTGGTGCGTTACGGCCAGTAGCTGCAGGCTTGCCTGCTTCGCCCCTAGGTGGCGAGGTCTATAATGCTCTGCTTTGCCCCTTCTTGCACCCGCCAGGTTATAAAACACCCCTTTCGTACAAAAAACATACACTGTCACGCGCTGGTCTGTATAATACCCCCCTCTTTTTTCAGTTAGCCGGGCTGCCGCCTGGCCACCCAGGATGTCCATAGTGATCGAGAATCTCCGCAACATCGCCATCATCGCCCACGTTGACCACGGCAAGACTACGCTGGTCGACAAGCTTCTGCGCCAATCTGGCACCCTTGAGCGGAATGAGCTCGACACTGAGCGCTTGATGGACTCCAACGACCAGGAAAAAGAACGCGGCATTACTATTCTGGCCAAGAACACCGCCATTAACTGGCACGACCACCACATCAACATCGTAGACACCCCCGGCCACGCCGACTTTGGCGGCGAAGTAGAGCGCGTGATGTCGATGGTCGACTCAGTGCTGTTGCTGGTCGATGCGGTAGACGGGCCCATGCCGCAAACCCGATTCGTGACCCAGAAAGCCTTTCAGGCCGGCCTGCGTCCGATTGTGGTAGTCAACAAGGTTGACCGTCCCGGCGCGCGTCCGGATTGGGTTGTTGACCAGATGTTCGATCTGTTCGACAACCTCGGTGCTACCGAAGAACAGCTGGATTTTCCTATCGTGTTTGCTTCCGCGATCAACGGTATTGCCGGCCTGGCACATGATGACCTGGCCGAAGATCTGACGCCCCTGTTCCAGGCCATCGTCGATAATGTTCCGCCGCCGAACGTTGACCGTGAAGGTCCTTTTCAGATGCAGATTTCCGCACTGGACTACAACAGCTTCCTCGGTGTGATCGGTGTGGGTCGTATTGCACGTGGTCGGGTCAAGGCCAACACCCCTGTGATTGCTATCGATATCGATGGCAAGCGCCGCAATGGTCGCATCCTCAAGCTGATGGGTCACCATGGCCTGCACCGCATTGATGTGGATGAAGCTGCAGCCGGCGACATCGTTTGCGTCAGTGGTTTTGACCAGCTGTTCATCTCCGACACCCTGTGTGATCCGATGAACGTCGAAGCCATGACTCCGCTGTCCGTTGACGAGCCCACTGTGAGCATGACCTTCCAGGTCAATGACTCCCCGTTCTGCGGCAAGGAAGGCAAATTCGTTACCAGCCGGAACATCAAGGAGCGTCTGGACAAGGAGCTGCTGTACAACGTGGCTCTGCGTGTTGAAGAAGGCGACAGTGCCGACAAGTTCAAGGTCTCCGGTCGAGGCGAATTGCACCTGTCCGTATTGATTGAAACCATGCGCCGTGAAGGCTTTGAAATGGCCGTCGGCCGTCCTGAAGTCATCATCCGTGAAATCGATGGCGAGAAGCAGGAGCCCTTCGAGAACGTAACCATCGACCTGGAAGAGCAGCACCAGGGCGCGATGATGGAGCAGATGGGTCTGCGTAAGGGCGATCTGACCAATATGGTTCCGGATGGCAAGGGCCGTGTACGCCTGGAATACACCATCCCGGCGCGTGGCCTGATCGGCTTCCGCAACCAGTTCCTGACCCTGACTTCCGGCTCGGGCATCATCACCAGCATCTTCAGCCATTACGGGCCGATCAAGTCTGGCGAGATGTTTGGTCGCCAGAACGGCGTACTGGTGTCGGTTGCTACCGGCAAGGCGCTTACCTACTCCCTGGAAACCCTTCAGGCACGTGGCAAGCTGTTCCTTGGCCACGGCGACGAAGTGTATGAAGGCATGTTGGTCGGCATCAACAGCCGTGACAACGACATGGGCGTTAACCCGACCAAGGGCAAGAAGCTCGACAACATGCGCGCGTCCGGCAAGGACGAGACCATTGCCCTGGTACCACCAGTTCGCTTCACTCTGGAGCAGGCGCTGGAGTTCATCGAAGACGACGAACTGGCAGAAATCACGCCCAAGTCGATCCGTCTGCGCAAGAAGTTGCTCAGCGAGAACGAGCGTAAGCGCTCCAACAAGTAACAACGGTAAGCATCACGAAAAACCCGCCTCTCCGGCGGGTTTTTTTTGCCTGCTGCATGTGCTGGCCCGCTGGTGTCGACGCTGAAGGCCAGTAGGTCAGAACATACCCCAATCCTGCTCCTTTTTATGCCAGGCGGGCATATTCACCGGTCTGAGCGCACTCTTCTGGTACAGGCAGAGCGACTCCTGCGTCTGCCCAGATATCCTGTATTTTGCGGATGGGCCCCTAGATCCGCAACTTGAGCATGATGGTGTGGTTTTTGCTTGGATCAGGGGCTAGCAAAAAAATGATGACCTACTTCATGCGTTTCTCTGCTCAACCGATGCTGATGAAACTGAGCTACTCACTGGTGAAGGATGAACATCGCACAGGGTTAAAACAACCAGCACAAAAGGGAATGAAAATGAGTGGAAATGAATCTCGCCTATCAGCCATTTCACGGATCAGCAACCACCAGCGGATCGCAGTTGAGGCCACGCAGTCATTAGACGATATCTGGGCAACGGATGTCTTCAATCTGGCCAGAATGGAACAGATGCTCAGCAAGTCCGCGTTCAAGGCGGTTAGAACTACTGTTCAAACCGGTGCACCATTGGCGCCAGCAGTGGCAGACGTTGTGGCTGCAGCGATGAAGAGTTGGGCCCTGTCCAAGGGTGTGAAGTTTTTCTCACATATTTTCTACCCGATGACCAACATCACCGCGGAGAAGCATGACGGTTTTATTCTGACCAACTCCGACGGTAATGCCATTACAGAATTTTCCGGTAGCCTGCTCATCAAGGGTGAGCCCGACGGTTCATCGTTCCCGAACGGTAGCCTGCGCATGACCAATGCGGCTCGTGGTTATACTGCCTGGGACCCGACCAGCCCCGCTTTCATCATGCACACGGACAATGGTTCGACGCTGATGATACCCAGTGTGTTCATGTCCTGGACGGGTGAAGCGCTGGACAAGAAAATCCCGTTGCTACGTTCCAACGCAGCGATGGACAGCGCCGCTCGAAAAGTACTGACGTTGATGGGTGAGACCGATATCGCCACCTTGAACTCGAGTTGCGGGGCGGAGCAGGAATACTTTCTGGTTGATATCAATTTTGCCAATGCCCGCCCGGATTTGCTGCTGGCGGGTCGTACCTTGTTTGGTGCATCGCCTGTCAGGGGGCAGCAGTTTGATGACCATTACTTCGGCGCTATTCCCGAGCGCGTGCAGATTTTCATGCAGGACTTCGAGGACCAGCTCTACAGGCTCGGTATCCCGGCCAAGACCCACCACAATGAAGTTGCGCCAGGCCAGTTCGAAATCGCCCCCTACTTTGAGTCTGCCAATATCGCGGCTGATCACCAGCAGCTGATGATGACGCTAATGAAGAGTACGGCGAAGCGACACGGGTTCATGTGCCTGTTACATGAGAAACCCTTTGCCGGCATCAATGGTTCGGGCAAGCACGTCAATTGGTCTGTAGGCAACGCTACCCAGGGTAATCTGTTGGACCCCGGTAGCACCCCTCATGACAATCTGAACTTTCTGCTTTTCTGTGGTGCGGTGATCCGCGGCGTACACAAATACGGAACGTTGTTGCGGGCTGTCATCGCCTCTGCGTCAAATGATCATCGTCTCGGTGCTAACGAGGCGCCGCCAGCTATCTTGTCCGTTTACCTGGGAGACCAGTTGGAAAACGTGTTCCAGGATATCAAGGACGGCAAGATTGCGTCCTCGATCCAGGGCGGTGAAATGGACTTGGGATTGACGCAGATTCTCAAATTCGAGCGTGATCCAGGTGACCGTAACCGGACCTCTCCTTTTGCCTTCACTGGTAACCGGTTTGAGTTCCGTGCAGTAGGCTCATCCCAATCGGTGTCCGGGCCTCTGGTGGCCATGAACACTATTCTGGCTGACTCGCTGGAATGGATTGCAGAAAAGCTCGAGGCCGAGCTGAATAAAGGGACAGCGAAAGCCGCCGCGGTTCTATCGGTGCTGAAAGGCTTGATGGAGGAGCATGGCAACGTCGTATTCGGCGGCGACGGTTATTCAGCCGAGTGGCACAAAATGGCGGTTGAAGAGCGTGGTTTGAAAAACCTGCCAACGACCGCTGATGCGCTACCTTACCTTCGTGATGAGGCCATCCGCGAACTGTTTTCCAGAACCAACGTCCTTTCACCGGTGGAGTTGGAAAGCCGTTTTGAGGTCTACGCCGAGCAATACGTTCTATCTATCGAGGTAGAAGCAAAGCTGGTTATCGAAATGGCGAAAACGATGATCTATCCCTCTGCCAGTCAGTATCTGGGTGACCTGTCGACCACTCAATGTGGCTTGAAGGATCTGGGGATCGAAATGGACGGATCTATTGCTAAATCTGTCGCGGCCGAGACTAACGCGATGGTCGCAGCCGTTGCCGAACTGTCGACAGCCATCGCCAGGCACGAGTTCGATTCCGTTGAAGCGCACATGAGTTATTGCGCAGATCAGATCAGACCGTTGATGGACAAGGTCCGTACCCATGCGGATGCCCTCGAAACGGAGGTTGCCGACAGCCTGTGGCCACTGCCGAAATACCGCGAGATGCTGTTTCTCAAATAGCGTGCTGTAGCCTTTCCAGGCTGGCAAAGCCCCATTTGGGGCTCTGCCAGCTGGCTGTTGTACATGTGCGTACGGCTGCTTTTTTACTCAGGGCGTGTCCCTGATTTCAAAGTCTTGAATCACGTCGTCCAGATCATCCTCCATCAATTGCCGCAGACGGGTTTCATATTGGTCAGCAGCCTCGGCCAGATCCACCACAATCTCCACCCGGCGGTTCAAGGCGCGGGTTTCAGGCCATTCGTTGCTGGCTCTGGGGCGGGTGTCGGCATAGCCTTGAACCTTTAGACGTTGCGGTTCCACTGCGCCGGTAGCGAGCAGGGCGTTGGCGACAGATGAAGCCCGCGCTGCGGACAGATCCCAGTTGGAATTGAAGCGTGGGGTATTGATGGGAATGTCATCGGTGTGACCCTCAACGGTTATTTCCCCCGGTAACTGACTAATGACTTCAGAAATCTTGAACAGCATATCTTCGAAGTCTTCGGTCATGACTGCGGACCCGGACTGAAAAGAGCCGCGCTCCTCGACTCGAATAATAACGCGCTTGCGGTCCTGCTCAAGCTGCATACGACCTTCGCTCAGCTCCTGTTCGAGCACATTCTTGATCGCTTCCAGATTGGCCTGTAATTGTTTCTCTGTTGTCGATGCCACCTGTTCCTGGAGCTCTTCCTCCATCTGTGCCCGCAGCGTATCTATCTGCGGTAGCTCTTCGGTGGTTTGCTGCCGGACCTGATCTACTGGGGTGGGCTCGGGCTTACCGGGTGAAAAGTTGTCGAAAATCGGGCTGGTGCCCATGGGGATATCCAGCGCCGCAACGTCTCGCTGTACGCCGAATGCCTTGCTCAGCTCCCCGGCGATCTGCTTGAACTTCATTGCATCTATCTCGGAGAAAGAGAGCAGCAGCACAAAGAAGCACATCAGCAGAGACATCAGGTCGGCGAAGGTCACCACCCAGGCCGGGATGCCGGGTTTGTCCTCTTCCTCCGAATCCATCAGGCTTCCCCAGTCTCGCTGGGTGCCTTGTCCCGCTTGTTGGGGGGAAGGTAGCTGGCCAGCAGCTGTTCCACAACGCGCGGGTTCGTGCCTTCCTGTATCGCCAGCACGGCATCCATCCAGAGGCTCTGCATACGCGCTTCCTCAGTCATGCGTAACGACAATTTATCTGCGATGGGGATACAGATCATGGTCGCCAGCATGGCGCCGTAGAGGGTCGTCAGCAGAGCTACTGCCATGGCGGGGCCAATTGATTTCGGGTCCTCCATGTTCGATAGCATCTGTACCAGCCCGATCAGGGTGCCGATCATTCCCATCGCCGGGCCCACGTCGCCCAGTGCAGTAAATACCTTGGCACCCCAGCGATTGCGGTCCAGGGTTAGCACCCGTTCCTTTTCAAGGATGGCTCGCACGGTTTCTTGTGGATGGCCATCAATCAACAACTGGATGCCGCTTTTCAGAAAGGGGTTGCTGATTTCCTGATCTTCCAACGCCAACAGACCCTGCTTGCGCGCTACGGTTGATAGCGCTACAAGCTCGGCAATGCTTTCCTCGGTATCAGGCAAGCGAAACTTGAAGGCGCGACCGGCAACCTTGATTGCGCCGAGGAACTGGCCGACGCTGAATTTGGCCAATACGACCAGTAAGCTGCCGCCAATCACGATCAACAAAGAAGGAACGTTTACGAAGACCAGCGGCGAGGCGCCCAGAACGACGGCTGAGCCAATGATACCCAAGGCACCTAGAAGGCCGATGAGAGTAGCTAAATCCAAACCGTTCTCCTTGATAAAAAAGAGGCGCTCAGCGCCGCGCAGTCGTGTTCTCTTTTTTATAGGGGAATGTTAAGGCATTCATGGCCTGCCTACCACGCTATAACCAGTCAGATAGGCATTTATCTCGCGCTGACAGCTGTTCATCACCGATTTTCTGTCAACAACTACGCCCCCTGTTCGGGGGGCGGGTCTGATCGGAATGATATGGAAGACTTGAGTGGCGCAACTTGCGACGGCTTCGGTGTGGGCTCAGGGCGGGGTGCAGCCAGCGCTGCTGATCTGCGTGAGATCAGTAGTGGCGCGGTCCCGCTCGACGCCTTCGAAGGAGCGAACCACCAGATCCAGTTGTCCGTCGTCGGTCAGGAGTAGATCCCTGCTGCGAAGTCTCAGAGCGAGACGTCTTGAACCGGTTTCATCGCTGTAACGTGCGTAACTCCGACGGTAAACGTCAAACCCCAATGCTCCAGTCGCCGCTCCGGGCGTGGTGAAACCGGGAGGATTCAGGTCATAGGTCCAGGGGCTGGTGACACTGCCATCACCTTCAAGAGTAAGTACTACCTGGTCGCACAGGGCCAGGCCGCTGGAAAAGGTGGGCTCGTCGACAACCAGTGTGAGCACTACCGGGCTCAAGGCCTTCAGATCGGTGAAAAAGTCGTTCACATCCTGTGGGATCGGGCGCTCTTCCAGATCCAGCTTGCTCACGGAAAAGGAGCCCGGCCCAAGCTGAGTGGTTCGCGTCAGTCTCCATGCCACCGGCTGCCGGTCGTTTGCATCAAGAAGAATCGCAAGACTCAAAGTGACGCCCTCCGCCTCAGTCACAGTGGCCTGATAGTAGAGCTCGGGCTGCGAAGTGGAGGTGCTGGCGTTGAAGAAGTCGTAAGTCGGCTGGCTTGGGTCAAACTCGTAGCCATCGATACTGACAACACCGTCGTTCGACACGATGACTTCTACGGTGTCACCCAGGGGCAAGCTGCTGTTTCCGGTGAATCGTGAGCTTTTCTCGACAACGACGGGGCTGTAGCTGCCAGCCAGTGGGCCAATAAGCGCGGAGGCGGGTGAGCTGATCACGTTTTCGCGTAGTTGACCAATAAAAGTCGGTACGTTGAAGGGACCGTTGGGGCGAGCGCTGTCCCCGATGTTGATTTCGCTGAACTCACCCGATTCATTATTGGTCAGGGCGTATTCAATGTTGCCATCCTTCCAGATGATCTCGGCACGGTTGGGTGTGTTGGAGAAAAGTCGGTAGTAAGGATTAGTAAGGGTCTTGCCGTTAATGACCAGAGAATTATCCGCGTTAACCACAACGGGCACCTGCTGGTTTTCAGTGAAGCTGCAGAGCGTGCCACAGCCTTCGCCTATACCGGCCTTGAATATCAGCGTGGTATTGCCTACCAACTGTGGGTTGATGGTCGCGGCGACTGTACCGCCTCCGGCGGGAGGGCTGCCCGGCGCACTAGGAAACGACGCGCCCGCGACTATGGAGCTGAGCAGGGCAGGATAATCTGCGAGGTTGACATCTTCGGCAATGGACTCGGCGAGACTTTCCAGTAACTGGTCGTAAGGGTCAGTTGCCGGGTCGGCAACAAAGGGAGCGTTGAACGGTGTCGTTGCCCCGGCGCTCCAATTGGCGGGCAGGGTAAAGCCCGCACCCAGCAGAAGGCCGCGCAGCGTATCGGCGGCCTCGGTGAGGGTGCTGCTAAGGCTGGCCAGGTTGGAGCCGCCTTCGCGGGGGGCGGCGAACCAATCGGTCAGTGTCTGTCCTGACAGCAGGTTGATTTGAAGTCCCAGAGCCAGGTCGGTCAACGGAGTGATATTGACCGTGCCTGCCTGAGTGGCCAGGCTGTGCAGGGTGATATTCGGAGTGCCGCCAGTGAGCTGCAGCGCGCAGGGTAATGCGGAGCTGGAGGCGATCTCTCCACTCCAGGAGCCGTCGGCGCCAGTACTGACGGTCTGGATGAATCCACTGCCATCGGCGCAAGAGGCGGTTATCGTGGCATTGTTGATGCCGCTGCCGGTAGCGGCTGTACCGCTCAGGCTGATACTGGTCGTGCCGCCCGGATCACTGCCCGATCCGCCACCGCCCAGGCAGCCACCGAGCAGCAGGCCGCAGAATACGGTCGCTGCGAGTTGAAGTCTACTTCCTTGATAGATGTTCATAATCAGGCTCACATCAGAGAGAGGAGCCGTTAGGCTAGCGACACTCCAATAGCGCCGGCAGCCCTTGAACAGGGGGGCTATTGATCCGGTGAGAGAGGTATGCGGACGGTGATGCGCCAGCAGTCACCCTGCTGATCCTGACTGAAGTTTCCACGCAGTTCTTGTGCCCTTGAGGCCATAATGGCCATACCCCTGCCTCGAGAATGGACAGGCTTGTCCACCAGTCCATCGTTTTCGACGTCAAGGTGCAACATCCCGTGATCCAGGTGCAGATGGACGCTCAATCGAGAAGCTTTGGCATGCTTCAATACGTTGCTGACGGCCTCGCGCAGAAGGCGGGTCAGGTGACTGAACTGGGTCGCCTCCAGGGCGTGGCCGGCCACCTGATCGACCCATTCGAGCAACACGCCTGCCGCCTCGCACCGTTGCTCTGTTTCGTTGCGCCAGTGAGCCACGGCGGACTCCACCAGAACCGGCTGGCCGTCCATGTTCTGCAGCAGTTCCCGTAGATCCCTTATGGCTTCGCGCACCAGGCTGCGCGAGTTATCCGGAGAGGTATGCAGCAGTTGCAGCAGTTTTGCTCCAAGATCGTCGTGAATGTCTTGGCGTATGCGCTTGCGTTCTTCATTGGCCCCTTCGGCACGGGCCTCGAGCGACTGTCTGACAAGGCCATCGAGCGCCAGCACCAGTCTTGCCTGACGAACATCCTGTCGTGTAAAAAGCCGAGCACCTTGATCTGCATGGCGCAGCAAATAGCCGTTGGAGTCGGAGGCGCCGGGAACCCATAGCGCTTCGCCGTTCTCTCTGACCGTCGGGTGCGCGGACAAAGGGGTGTGTAACTCCAGGTGCAAGGGTTGGAACACTGCTTCCAGCGAGGCTAGCACGGCACCGTCCTCGGAGTTGCTCTGGCGGGCATGAAGCATCGCCGGTAATGCCTGTGCCAGCCATTCGTCCAGACCTCGACCCGTGCGCGCAAATATCAGCCCCCAGATAAACTGACGGACGGGAAAGTAGCACCAGCCAACCAGAGCCAGCGAAATGGCCAGCACTTCAGGTCCGGAAAGTGATAACAGCGAGGCGAGCATCAGGTCGGCCAGCAAGACTGCCAAGCCCCCGAGCAGCCAGGACCAGATGGAGAACCACCAGCGTTCCAGTTCGAACAACCGGTAACGCGTCACTCCCAGCGCCATGCCTGCATACATCAGTAAAAAGGTGGCCAGTAAAGGCGCCTGGGTTGAAGGCTGAGCTATCTGCAGAATTGCCGGCAGTATCATGCCAGCGGAAAAAAACACCGTACCGGCAAAGATCGACAGCAACACCCAGCGAAATGCCGAACGGTCTGCCGGGCGCTGACGGGTCTCCCGCCATTGCAGTGCTGCGCCGACAAGACCGATCAGGAATACAACCAGCACCCAAAGATGAAAGCCCTGCACCGGCGATGTAACCCACTGTCCCTGATCGATCAGCACGCAGGCAAGAAAGCAGGCGTAGAGAAAGATCGACAGCCAGAGCGGCGCGATCTTGCGTGGATAATTCCACAGGAACACGCTCACCGCCGACGAAAACAGCATCGCACCGGCATGATTGACTGCGCTGAGCCATTGGAACATATCACCCGCGATGAACAGGGCTCGAGTGCTGTAGATCGAGGCCGAGGAGGAGGCCAGCAGATAGCCTATACCGGTCAGCGCGAACGCATGGGTTGCCAGATTGCGCTCCCCTGGTATCCATACCAGCAGACAGATAACCGTACCGAGCAGGCCGCAGATCAGCTGTACCCAGAACAGGAAGGGCAGCATGCCCAGCGTTCTGGGCTGCGAAGCAGCATCCCAAGTCTCACCATTACTCAAGCGGACCTTCAATTGTCCTTCCATCAACCCATCGAAGAGACGCTGGTGCTGAGAAAACAGGACGTTGATCTGTTGATAGGAGGGGAGCACATCTGGCTCTTCGATCATCAGAACCGAATGGGCGGCAATCAGCTCCCTCTCGACGATGAATTGCTCAACCTGTTCGTATTTCTCCTGACCTTTACTGACCAGTAGGTGCTCACCGTCGGTGTCGAACCGAAGGTCTGCAACCGGCAATGACAATGCGAGGTATACCGCCATACAGCCGTAAGCCAGTATGAATGCGAGCCCGGCAATGATCTTCGAGCGCAGTGAAAACATGGTAATTATTCTCTTCCCTGATCCCTGTTCACGGGGTTGAACCTCGGTCGAATGGCCGCCATCTTGTTAGCGGCGCACTGCAGGTGTGGCCAGGAAGAGGGCTGTGGCACCCGATACTAGCGCTATCATTGTGATATTGCCTACTGTTTCTCACGCAAGGACTGCCCAGATGAAGTCAATAGAAAGCGTTCTGATTATCGAAGATATACCGGAGGTGGCAGACTGGCTGGTCGATCGAGTCGAGGATGCCCTGGAAGCAGGGAGGGTCAGGGTGGCGTTCAATCTGGCCGCGGCTGTTGAGGCTCTCCAGTTGGATGTCTATCAATTGGTACTGATAGACCTCGGTCTGCCGGATGGCGACGGCACCACGTTGATATCCGGGATCAAGGCCGGCAGGCCAGAGACGTTGTGCGTCGTGACGACCATTTTTGATGATGCCAGTCATCTGTTTGCAGCGTTGCGGGCTGGGGCTGACGGCTACCTTCTGAAAGACGAGAGCGACCAGGATTTTTGTGCTCAGCTCAAGGGCATACTTGCTGGCCGTCCGCCTCTGTCTCCGTCCATTGCACGTCAGATTCTGCAGCAGTTCCAACCTCTTGAGGGCGAGGCTCAAAACAGGCTTACCTCTCGCGAACAAGAGATTCTGGTTCTGGTGGCCAAGGGTCTGAGTGTAAGACATGCAGCCGAAAAGCTCGGCATTACCTACCACACTGCTGCCAGCTATCTGAAAATAATCTACCAGAAGCTGGAGGTGAACTGTCGGGCAGAGGCCACGGTAAAAGCAATCAATCTAGGACTGATCAATCGTCTCTGACCCCCTTGAACACGGGATGGTCTGGGGGGCTGCTTTTCACTAGCCTCACAACAGATATCAATCCAGGGGAGACAGAAATGAAATATGCATCAGCGCTTGTTGTTTCACTTGCACTGGTTCTGACAGGGTGCGCTACTGGCGGGGGTGGTCCGGGAGCGGGATCCAAGGTCAAAATCGACAAGCCAGAGACACTGTCCTCCAACAAGGAAGTCTATATCGGCGACTTCAGGGTCACCTTCTTGACCCAGGACAAAAGCTCGGCCACTGCACGCAGTCCGATGATGCGGGGGGCTGAAGCTACTGATTACGCCAAGGTCACGTTGCGAGCCAAACTGACTGGTGTTCCCCAAGATATCATGCAGTCGATTACTGATCAGGCTTTTGCGGACTTTCAGGCCGAGCTAAGGGCGAAGGGTTACACCATACTCGACCCTGCCGGTCTCCAGAAACTCGATGCCTGGCGCAAGCTGGGCACTACACCAAGTCCAAACCCACCCTTCGACGTCGCCAACGGTGAAACCACTTCGCAGAAAGTGATGCAGACGTTGATTGGTGCCGACAGCGAAAGAAATATCACGTTCTCGCCCAGCGGGATGTCGCTGCTCAGCACCGGCATGAACAATCTGTTGCCATACAATTACGGGTTAGCCGCAGAGCAGAGCGGCAAGGCAATTGTGCGCGCCCACTACAAGGTGCACTTTGTCTATTTTGGCTCAGAAACTGACCACCGTATTGATTACCTCAGCGATGATCGTAAACAGACTCTTACTGCGGAAATGAGTCTGGGACAGGGAATCCAGGTTCTATCCGGTTCTGCGATCGAGTTTGCAGTCGATCAGGGTGGTACCTTCAGTAAAGGTGGCAGCGTCAGTCTGGTCGACCCGGTAGCCGTTGGCGGTGCCTACGGGGAGAACCTTGATACCACTTCGATGGCAACAAAAGCAGCCAACGTCTTCAGCTCAGCCGTCGGAGTATTGAGCGGCGGTAGCGCTACGAGCAAAGAAATATCAGTCCGGGCTAATCCTGATTTTTACCGGGAGGGCGTTATCAAGGCACTGGATGTGGCCAATAGTCGCATGGTCAGAGCTATTCCCTGAGCCATTAGTTCAGGGCTTGGTGCAAGCGCATGTACTTAACAACCCGCCGATATCGGCGGGTTTTCTCTTTGCGGTATTGGTTGGCAACTCTCTGGTTTTCCGATTGGCAGTGACTGAGCAGTATCGCAACATTGCACAAAGGCTTATCTGCCAGATCTCGAGGGCGAGGAAGCTGCTGCATGCCTGGTTTGTCGCCCTGCCAGTGAAAAGGATGTCACCATGCGTCACATTATTCTGTTGTGTTTTTATTGCGTTGTTGCGATTGGCACTCCTGTCGCCATTGCGTCGGGTCCGGCTCACCAACCCATGCTGGCTAGCGTCTATCCCGGCGACGCACCTGTTACCGAGTACTGGGTCAGTGAAAAGCTTGATGGTGTCCGGGGGCACTGGGATGGGAGGGCCCTGTGGACTCGCGGTGGATATCGGATCAACACCCCTGTCTGGTTTACTCGAGGTTGGCCTGAGATGGCCATGGATGGTGAGCTGTGGATCGCCCGTGAACATTTTGATCAGGTCAGCGCCATTGTGCGCACTGCCGAACCGGATGAGGGCGATTGGCAGGAGGTCAATTTTATGGTTTTTGATCTGCCCGGGCGCAGTGAGTCTTTCAGCCAGAGAGTGCGTGCGATGCGCCGCATAACCGCGTACAGCATTCCGTGGCTGCAACCGATCAGACAATTCAGGGTCGACTCCATAGAAGAACTCGACAGACGCCTGGACAAGCTGGTTGCGGCGGGTGGGGAAGGATTGATGCTGCATCATCAGGATGCACTGTATTTGGAGGGACGCAGTCAGCATCTACTCAAATACAAGTTGCATGAGGACGCCGAAGCACAAGTGACAGGTTATACCCAGGGCCGAGGAAAATATGTCGGGATGGTGGGCGCATTGGAGGTGCAAAGCAAAGACGGCAGGCGCTTTCGTCTGGGCAGTGGGCTGAGCGATGAGGACAGACAGCAGCCACCGCCCGTGGGCAGCTGGGTCACTTATCGCTTCAATGGGCTAACTTCAAACGGTTTGCCTCGCTTTGCGCGATTCGTAAGAGAGCGAATAGAGCCCTAGATACCCGATTGAAAACAGGGAATTTGCCGCGAGATAGATGCGGGGAACCGAATTGACCAAGCATGCTCTAATTATTCACCGGAACCAAATCCCCGCGCCAATCTGTGGCGTGGTGGGGGTTCCGGCAAGAGGCGCAGTGGCATTGCCGCGGCGATACTTGCTTCACTTTTTGAAGCGTTGGATAAGGAGTTTGTTATGAGCCTGGAAATGAAATCGATTCTGCTGTGCCTGGCTTTGCTGTTTGGTGTGGCTGGCTGCAACACCCTGGAAGGCGCTGGCGAAGACATCGAGCAAGGTGGCGAAGCCATTCAGAGAAGTGCCGGTTAAGGCTTCAATGCATTGCCTGCCAGGGTGAGTCGGCCCTGGCAGGTATTTTCGCTTTCTTCCTCGCAAGACGCTGATCAGCTGATCAGTCCGCAGAAGATGCCTTATCCGCCAGCATGGCCAGCGCGACGGCTTCCGCCACCTTGATGCCATCGACCCCGGCCGAGAGAATACCCCCCGCATAGCCCGCCCCCTCGCCTGCGGGATAAAGCCCACGAGTGTTGATACTTTGCAAAGACAGATTGTCGCGCTTGATGCGTATCGGTGAGGATGTCCGGGTTTCGATGCCCGTAAGAATCGCATCGTGCCGATCAAATCCGCGAATCTGCTTGCCGAAAGCGGGAAGGGCCTCGCGCACGGCTTCGATCACATAGTTAGGTAAAGCCGAAGCGAGGTCACCCAGTAGCACGCCAGGCTTGTAGGAGGGTTCTACCTCACCAAATGCAGTGGATGCCTGACCGCGAATGAAATCGCCGACCAACTGCCCAGGCGCACAGTAGTCATGGCCGCCGAGCTTGAATGCATGGGATTCCAGTTTTTCCTGTAAATCGACCCCCGCCAGGGGACCTCCGGGAAAGTCTGCTTCCGGGGTAATCCCGACAACGATGCCGGCATTGGCATTGCGTTCGTTACGCGAATACTGGCTCATGCCGTTGGTGACGACCCGATTGGGTTCGGAGGTGGCCGCAACCACAGTCCCTCCGGGGCACATACAAAAGCTGTAGACCGCTCGGCCGTTTTTTGCGTGGTAGACCAGCTTGTAATCAGCCGCACCGAGTTCTGGGTGGCCCGCGTATTTGCCCAGGCGCGCCTTGTCGACCAGCGATTGCGGATGCTCGATTCTGAAACCGACTGCGAAGGGTTTGGCTTCGATATAGATGTCTGCCGCATGCAGACTACGAAAGGTGTCCCTGGCACTATGCCCCAACGCAAGCACAACATAGCGGCTGCGCAGTTGCTCGCCGCTGGCCAGGGTAACGCCCTCAATGCGGCCGTCTTCAGTCAGAAAGTCCGTAACGCGACTCTCGAAGCGCACCTCTCCGCCCAGCGCGCGAATTTCCTCACGCATGGTCGAGACCACACCGGTCAGTCTGAAGGTACCGATATGTGGCTTGCTGACGTACATGATTTCCGCCGGGGCACCGGCTCGGACAAACTCGTGCATCACCTTGCGGCCGTAGAACTTGGGATCCTTTATCTGGCTGTATAACTTGCCATCGGAAAACAGTCCTGCGCCGCCCTCGCCGAATTGCACATTGGACTCGGGGTTCAACACCTTGTTGCGCCACAGGGCCCAGGTGTCCTTGGTACGCGTGCGAACATCCTTGCCGCGTTCCAGCACAATGGGTTTGAAGCCCATCTGCGCCAGACTCAGCGCAGCAAACAGACCGCACGGCCCAAACCCGATCACCAGTGGGCGTTCGTTCATGTCAGCTGGCGCCGTTGCTACCGGGTAGTAATTGGTATCCGGCGCTGATCGGACATTGCGGTCCTGGGCGAATCGCGCCAGTACCTTTGCTTCCCCGCGCACCTGGGCATCAATGATGTAAACGAAGGTGATTTCACTGTTCTTCTTGCGCGCATCGTAGCTGCGCTTGAATACAGTGAAATCAATCAGGTCGGTATCCATTATCTTGAGCCGCGCAAGAATGGCCTCTCGCAGGGCTTCTGGCGGATGATCGAGGGGCAGTTGCAGTTCGTTGATACGGATCATGGTAGGTCCTGGCCGGTGTCTCCGGCAGAGGGCCAGAGCGACCAGTGGGTGTCAGCCCGAGGGTCGTCTGGGTACGTCAGTCTGGCGCGCATTGTAGCGGTGCTCGCCCGGACTGTCATGCGCTCCGGAGGAGTGCAGCCTGCGACGTGCGGTGCTACTGGTTACTATCGCGTTCGAGCTTGTCCTGGGTGCGCGTTTGAAAATCGCTTGCGTCGTGCCGTTCACGCAGTTGCTCGCTTGGCTCACCCCAGGCGCGATTGACCATACGCCCGCGCTGTACGGCGCTGCGCTCTTCCAGTTGTTTGGTCCAGCGCACGACGTTGGTGTAGGTGTGGGTCTGCAGAAACTCGGCGGCCTCGTACACCTTGTTGTCTACGAGCGCGCCATACCAGGGCCAAATGGCCATGTCGGCAATACTGTACTGGTCGCCGGCGATGTATTCGTTGCTAGCCAATTGACGATCAAGGACGTCTAGCTGGCGTTTGACTTCCATCGCATAACGATTGATCGGGTATTCATATTTTTCCGGTGCATAGGCATAGAAATGACCGAAGCCGCCTCCCAGCATCGGCGCACTGCCCATTTGCCAGAAAAGCCAGGACAGGCATTCTGCACGCCCAGCCGGATCGGTCGGCAAGAAGGCGCCGAACTTCTCGGCCAGGTACATCAGAATCGCGCCCGACTCGAATACGCGAATAGCCGGATCGCTACTGCAGTCGAGAAGAGCTGGAATTTTCGAGTTCGGATTGACGCTGACAAAACCGCTGCCGAACTGATCCCCTTCGGTAATTCTGATCAGGTGGGCGTCATACTCGGCGCCTTCGAAGCCCTTCGCCAGCAGCTCCTCGAGCATGATGGTGACTTTTACGCCGTTGGGTGTGGCAAGTGAGTACAGTTGCAGCGGGTGCTTGCCGACGGGCAATTCCTTGTCGTGGGTAGGGCCGGCAACAGGACGGTTGATACTGGCGAACCTGCCGCCGCTTTCAGCGTCCCAGGTCCAGACCCGTGGCGGCGTGTAGGTAGGATCGGTCATATCTGTTTTTCTCCTGTGGGGCCGGCGATGTTGCCGGTTGTCTTGGGGGTTCTAAGCTCCGGTCTGCCTAGTGGCGCAACCGGTTCAGCCTTGAATCTCGCTGATCTGCACTTGCGCATTGATGTCAGTGTAGTTGGGAATGTCTTCGGCAAACTTCTTCGCGTTGGGCGCAAAGGCCTGCTGAAAGCTTTCCAGACTGTCGAAATACAGATTGGCAATGGCCACGAAGGGCGCCTCTGCACCGGGTGTCCCGCCCGCCACGCCTTTTTCTATCTCCGCTTTCAGGCACGCCGCGCCGAGCGCGCCGGTGACCATTGGCATATGCGTATTCAGATAGTACGTCATGTCGAACCGGGCATTGGGGTTGTTGGGGTACATCACACTGGCTTTGATCATCGGTTATCTCCTGGGTTGATAGTGCTCAAGGTAGCGTCTCGGCCGTAGTTAGGCGAATTGCGTTTGTATCAGAAAAGCGAGTAAGAATGTGCGCGAAGTCACAATTTCAGGATTGATTTCGTACGGGCGTTGAAACAATGCAACAGGGCGCTAAAATGCTGGCAGCTTAAGATCAATACCTCGTATTAGACGGTTTTCGGTGCTCTGTCAGGACGCACAGACTCCGCCGCATGCAGACGTAGATCGCAGCGCCACAGTATTCAGGAAGCACTACCGACATGACGTCACTGGCAGTAGGAAGTAGTCAGTTGTTGTTGAAGGTCTTTCGGAAAAGGAACGATTCCGGAACCTCTTCAGGCTCCGGATCAGAAGCAACGGAGCACAACCCATGACTTTCCCCAAGCCGACCCTACTCGCTACTCTTATCAGTACCGTTGTCGCAAGTACCACGCTGCATGCCGCATCATCGCTGGACATGGTTGTTGCGATTGATGAATCAGGCTCCATGTCAGGTGAGCACAATGCGTTCATCGGCACCTATGTAAAAAACCTCGATAGCCTGCTCAATGACCAGAACGTTACCCTCAACCAGTTCGGACTGGTGGGTTTTGGCGCCAGCAGCGGTCAATCAGCAACCACCAATGAAGCCGGTCGCGAAACCGGTAGAGCGTTGTATCGCCACTTCAATCTCAACAGTGGGATCAGTCCGCTTTGGGGTACCTCCGCCGAGTTTGATGCGATCACCCCTGAGCTGAGGACTAGTGGTGGGACGGAGGATGGATACCGGGCCATTGACTATCTGTACCGATACTTTCAGTTCCGTCCCACCGCAGGCTCGTCGATCATGTTGATCACGGACGAGGATCGTGACAATGACTCCTTTGATCTGGATCTGAACAACCTGCCCACAGGTATGACCGAGATCGACAAGAGCTACATTCAAGGCCAACTGGCACAGTACAAGACAGTGGTCCATGCGGTTGTAAGCCAACGCTTCACTGATAAAGCGGGTAATACGGCTATTGCTGTGGTTGGTAGCGATCCTGATACCGGTTTTGCCTATGTTAAAGACAGCTCTGGCGTTATTACCAAGGTACAGGGATATGTTTTGGCGTCTGCCGACGGTACAACAGAAACAGATTACACCGAGCTGGCGCTGGCTAGCGGCGGAACTGCCATGGATATTGACGGGTTGCGCAGCGTCTACACCGACGCGGCTGCTCTGGCAGCGCTCAGTGGCGAGCTGGCCAAGCTGGTGGCGGACATTGCGGTGGGTCAGGTGCCGGTTGTGGGCATCGACTGCAATGCAGCCACCGGAATAGCTGCCCAGATATGTTCTGCGATCGCTGGTTCGAGCAACACCCAACTGCAGCAGATCGGACAGCAGATCAATGATCCCCAGCAGTATCGTCAATTGAGCCAGTACCAGGTCAGTCAAATGCTGCAGACGGCTGTTTCCAATGCGCGCAATGTGCGCAGAGTGGTTCTCGGTCGACTGGCAGATTTGCGCCGCAGCGGTATGGCCACGACCGATATCGATGTGATGGATTACTCCAATGGCAACATTGCCTTGTCTGCCGACATGACCGAGCAATTGCAGTATGCCCGCGGCGGGGCTGCCTCGGCGGACCGGGGTGATGTGGGTTATTTTATCCGCGGTATCTATACTCGCGGCGATTATGAAAGCACTGCAGTGGCTAACGGTTTTGACTCGACCACCTACACGTTTGTGGCCGGTGTTGATAAATTCATCAGCGATGCAACGCAGGTTGGTGCGGCTATCGCGTACGCCGCCTCTGATTCGGACTTTTCAGGTGTTCGTGGTGGTACCGAGGCAGATACCTACGGCATAACGGCCTATGCTTCCCACGAGCTGGGTCAGGATTTTTATCTGGAAGGCAACCTGGGTTTCAGCCGCGCGAACTTCGATACGGATCGCGATACCGGTTTCGGCATGGTTGAGGGCAATACCAAAGGTGATATCTGGAATCTGTCCGCTGGGGTAATCAAGTCCTATCCGATGAATACACTGATGCTCGAACCTTTTGCCTACCTGCATTACACGAATGTATCCGTGGATGGCTTTACCGAGAAAGGGGGGGCAGCCGCGCTGCGAGTTGGGCACAGCAACTTCGACTCTCTGGTCTCGGAACTGGGCTTTACTGCAGCCTATCAGCTAAGTGATAGCGTTACCGGTGACTTGCGCTTGGCATGGGAGCACGAGTTTGAAAACTCAGGCACTTCAGTGGCCTCATCCTTTGTCAGCGCCCCGGGTAATGTGTTCGACAGCCGTACGCCTTCACAGAGCGCCAATTATGGACGTGTGGGCCTGGGGCTGACCAAGGCGATGGATCAGGATCGCAGCATCGCTTTGCGCGGAGAAACCCTGGTAGGACATGACCGCTACGATGAATATTCAATTGAAGTACGCTTCCGTCAGAATTTCTGACCCTGACTGCAGTGCAACAGATTTGCCGTGCGTGTGAGTAAGCGCGCGGTCAAAGGGCTGGTCGTTTTGCGACCAGCCCTTTTTGCACTTATCTCCAGCATCGCGCTGCTGACCAGTTGTGCCTCGACATCTGAACGTCCTGACGCCTGGGCGCGTGAATCGGGGCTGGATAATCTCGCAATCGCCGGCGGTCCGTTCACCTTGCATGCTTATGAGCGCGTAACGCCGGGGTCACACGCTCATGTTTTCATCGAGGGCGATGGTCGGCCCTGGCGATCAGGCGGCAGGATTATTTCCGAAGATCCAACCCCCAAGCGTCTTCTGGTGTTGGGATGGATGGATAAGGTTCCGGGGCCGACGCTCTACCTGGGTCGCCCCTGTTATTTCACCTCGGTAGCAGATCAATCCTGCGACGCTCTACTGTGGACCTATGGTCGCTACTCGGAGCTTGTGGTGCAAAGCATGGCTACAGGGCTTGAAAGCTGGTTGCGTCTACGGCCGCAGATTACTTCGCTGACAGTGGTAGGGCATTCAGGGGGAGGGGTATTGGCTCTATTGCTGGCTGAGCGAGTGGTTTCAGTTGATCAGGTTATTGCCGTCGCGACGCCCGTGGATATTGACCTGTGGGCTGCGATGCATCGTTATACACCGTTATTTGCCTCCCTCAACCCGGCACGCCAGCACACTTGGAGAAAAAATGTGCAGCGTCGTTTGTATTTTGGTGAGCATGATCGTGAAGTCCCTCCGGAGGCTTTTTTGCCTGCCGCCCGGGCTTTGCCGGGCGTTTCGGTCCGGATTGTGGAGGGCGTTGATCACGATTGCTGTGGACCAGATATCTGGTTTGTAGATCCGGACCGAAAGTCAATTACATCTCAGATTAAAAAATGAATCTCACCCAAACAAAGTGAAATAAAGTCATTATTGTGAGCCACTTAACGGTTATGGCTTTTTCTCCTAGATCCCCTGCTCTTCTGACCCAACAATGCTGCGCAGTTGATGTCCGACTGCAAAGGCGAAAAAAGGGGACAGATTTACTTTCTGAGCCCGGGTCGTCCGAAAGCTGGAAAAATCCGTCCCCTTTTATTTTTTACCCAGGACTCAATCGTAAGGAGTGCGCTATGAAGGAAGAGCTAAGAAAGTTGCTCAGCACGCAGCTAGTCTTCCGCGCAGGAAAAGTCGGGCTCCCGCTCTTGCTCGCGTCGATAGTGTCGACCGCTCTTATCCGTTGGTATTACGAGAGCGTCCTATTGAATCTTGCGCGAATGATCGAGAGTCCTGGGCTGTTCAAGATGTATTTTGAGTTGGCCGCTACAAGTTTGTTACACGGCGTCCTGATCGCGGTGCTGCCCCTTTTTGCGGCGTCAGTCCTGCGCATTTGGCTAGGCTGGGCTTTGCTGGTGGGTATCTTGTTGAATTACTTACTCTTGATATTTGGAATGCAAAACGACCAAGTATTGTTTCCGGTAGTAATAGTGTCGGGTGTTGTACTCGTTCTGGTCGCTCAGCGTGCGATGCAGGTAGCTCGTGCTCGCGGGTGATTGCAGGTCATTCCTTTAAGACCCAGTCGGCATCTAGGCCGACTCCAGGGCAGGAAAACGGGGACCGATTTATTTTAAGGAGGGTGTAGATGCCCAGGATGGGGCGAGTGGTATTGCCTAACTACCCACATCCCATTGTGCAGCGAGGGCATAACCGCCAGGTGGTGACTGCTTGCGAGGACGACTTTCAGCGCTACCTGTCAGCTATCAGCAGTTTTGAAAAATAAGCGGCTATTTGTGCCGGTTTTGATTGTCACGGAGGATTGAGGCTATGGAAAAGTCATTGCCTGCACCAAGGCACGCGAGGCGCTTCAGCGCTTACTTGCTTGATATCTTGATCTGCTTGTTGGTAGCCAGGCTTATCCCCTATGCAGCTGGGCTAATTATGGGGTCCCATGCATTTGTACTATCAAGCTACGCGCATTGGGTTGCACTTGCCTACTTCCTGCTTAAGGATTCTCTGCCTAATGGACAGAGTATAGGCAAGCGCATTCTGGGTATTGCCGTTATTGGTACCGTGACTTATCAGAATTGCAAATGGTGGCAGTCGGCGCTGCGTAACTTGGTCTTGATGGTTTTACTGCCAGTCGAGATTCTATTTGTGCTGCTCAACAATCGGCGCCTCGGTGACGCATTGGTATCCACCATGGTTATCGAAACCAAAGGTGAAATAATGAAATAAAAATAAAGGGAATAGATTTTTTTAGGAGCTTGTAGATGCCCAGGATGGGTCGCATGGTACTGTCGAACTACCCGCACTATATCGTACAGAGAGGCCATGATCGTCAGGTTGTGTTTGCTTGCGCCGATGATTTTCAGCGCTACCTGACGGACATCAGAGAGCTGAAAGTGCAATTTGGCGTCAAACTCTATGCATGGTGCCTGATGACCAATCATGTTCATCTATTGGTCTGAAAAAGGGGCTGCGAAAAACAACTCCTTCCCCCTTTTTCTAGCCGTAATGCTGTGGACCCTCTATCTGGCTTGAAACTCATCGCCCGGATACGGATTATCCCTTCGTGTCAGGTGGTTCTTGACCTGATCTTTGGGGCTGGGCGTGTGTTTTGAACCAGTAACGTTTCGCAATGCTACCCATCACCAGCAACACGCCCAGTATGACGAGCGGTAGAACAGCTCTGAACTCCAATGCTTCATTGGCCTGTGTAGCCGACACCATGCCGTGTACCGCATGTGAATATACGGTCCATTTGATGCTCAAGCCGATGATCGCGGCACTCACAAAAGTCACCAGGCGCAGGCCCAATATGCCTGCGGCGAGGTTGATGAGTGCATGGGGCACGCCGGGCATTATTCTCAATGCGCACTGGGTTAATAGATCGCTACGCCTGGTGAGTAGCTGTATTAACTGGCCTGAAATGTCGCCAATATGCCAGGCACTGCCCAGGCCCATCCCCACGCGATAGGCTCCCAGTGCTCCACCAACGCTCCCTGCCAGCAACATGCAAACGCTCAACAGAAGCGGCTGAAATGGGGCTATTATCCAGAAGCAAAGGCTGCCGGGCAGGCCGAACGTCATCAGCGCGGCCATCAGTATAACGACGCCCAGCATGGCCAACGGGTGACCCGAAACGCGGGAACCCCATTCCCATAGCTCGGCAATGGTAATGGGCGATAGCCAGCCCAATACGAACAACAGCGTTATGCTGCAGGCGATGAGGGTGGTCTTCTGGCGACGGTAAAGTCTGGGCACGAGTCTCCAAATGGGGCTGACAAGGAATTAATGATGGCATATGACGATATCATTACCTTCTGGTTCGATGAACTTGATCCTTCACAATGGTGGAGGGTGAGTCCCGAGCTCGATCGTGTGGTGGCCGCACGCTTCGGCGCGGAGCATGCGCGGGCTGCCCGCGGCGAGTTGGTCGCTTGGCGCGACACCCCCGAGTGGCGCCTTGCGGAAATCATTCTGCTCGACCAGTTTTCGCGCAATATCTGGCGCAACACGCCCCGGGCCTTCGCCACGGATATGATGTCGCTGGTGCTGGCCCAGGAAGCAGTTCGGTGCGGAGCTGACATTCTTCTGGATATCAACAGGCGGCGATTCCTGTACATGCCTTACATGCACAGCGAGTCCGCAGTGATACACCAACAGGCTGTGCCGCTGTTCCAGCAGGTAGGCCTGGAGGACAACTTACGGTTCGAACTCAAGCATCAGGAGATCATCGAGCGGTTTGGTCGTTACCCCCACCGCAACGCAGTTCTGGGGCGTCCATCAACCCTGGCGGAGCTGGAGTTTCTCAAGCAGCCGGGTTCAAGTTTCTGAATACACAGTTGAGCAGATGCACTGGCCAGTCGCGACGGCTATAGTGGTCGCCATCTGCCGATGGTTAGCGGTTCAATGATAAAAAGGATACGACGATGCTGGTTCTGGTAATAGGTCTGCTGGTATTTCTCGGGGTGCATTCCCTGCGAATGTTTGCTCCGCAGTGGCGCGCGACAACAATCGACAAAAAGGGGTTGGGGCTCTGGAAGGGGCTTTACTCGGTTGCTGCCTTGATTGGCCTTATCATGATCATCTGGGGCTATGGTCAGGCCCGATTGGACCCTGTTCTGTTATGGGTTCCACCGGTCTGGACCCGTCACCTGGCTGCTTTGCTGACCATCCCTGCCTTTATTCTGCTGGTCGCCACTTATATTCCCCACACTCATATCAAGGCCCGGGTCGGGCACCCGATGTTGTTAGCGGTCAAATTCTGGGCGGTCGCCCACCTGTTGGCTAATGGCATGCTGGCGGATCTGTTGCTGTTTGGTGGATTTCTTGCCTGGGCAGTACCGCTCTACATTGTCTCGCGTAAGCGCGACCGCATGGCCGGAGTACGTTATCCGAAGGGGCAGATCAGTCGGGACGCGATCACGGTCGTCGTTGGCCTGGCACTCTGGGTCGCTTTCGCTCTGTGGCTTCATGGCATGTTGATTGGCGTGAAACCATTTGGTGTCTGAGCCGGATGACAGAATGTCCGCCGGGCAGTAATGTTGTAGGGGAAATACGTCGGCTTACCTTGCTGGCGTCTGTCCCCAAGGAATTGGCCCCGCGGGGCTGTCATTCAGGCCAGGAGCCTTTGCCATGCAGCTGTTGTACCCCGAGATAAAGCCCTACGCCCGTCACGAACTAGCAGTACAGGCGCCCCATGTGCTGTATGCGGATGAGAGCGGACAGCACGCCGAAGGGCTGCCCGTAGTCTTTATTCATGGGGGGCCCGGTGCCGGGTGCGACAGCCTGAGTCGGCGCTTTTTTGATCCCTCTGTCTATCGGATCATTACCTATGATCAGCGGGGCTCTGGGCGTTCGACGCCACACGCCAGCCTGGAAAACAACACCACGCAGCATCTGATCGAGGACCTTGAGGTACTGCGTGAGCATCTGGGCATCGACAAGTGGGTGCTGTTTGGTGGCTCCTGGGGCTCGACGCTGGCGCTGGCCTACGCTCAGGCCCATCCGGAGCGGGTAATGGGCATGATCCTGCGGGGTATTTTCCTGTGCCGCGATCAGGATATTCAGTGGTTCTATCAGAGGGGCGCGAGTCATGTCTTTCCGGATTACTGGGAGGATTACCTGTCGATGATTCCCGAGGCCGAGCGCGGTGACATGGTTTCGGCTTACTACCGGCGCCTGACCGGGGATGACGAGATTTGTCGGATGCATGCCGCCAAGGCCTGGTCGTTGTGGGAGGGCCGTTGCGCAACGCTGCGACCCAGCCCAAAGGTGGTGGATCGTTTCAGCGATGCCCGGCGCGCCTACGCGATCGCGCGGATCGAATGCCATTACTTCGTTAATCATGCTTTCCTGGCACCTGATCAGCTGCTGGATAACATGCATCGTATAGCCCATATTCCCGGCATCATCGTGCATGGCCGATACGACATGGTCTGCCCGTTGGACAACGCTCACAGCCTGCATCACAAGTGGCCTGCCAGCGAATTACAGATTATCCGTGACGCCGGTCACGCAGCCTCGGAAACAGGCATTGCTGACGCACTGGTCAGAGCCAGTGAGACGCTGTCACGGCAACTGCTGGGTCTTCCGCCGCGGGTCGAGTAACGGGTGAAAGTTTTATTGCAGAGAGTCAGCAGCGCCCGAGTCGAGGTGGCTGACGAGGTCGTAGGGGCAATCGCGCAGGGATTGCTGGTACTGGTAGGTGTCGAGCCCGAGGATAGCCAGGCCTCCGCCGACAAGATGCTCAAAAGATTGCTGGATTACCGGGTATTCAATGACCCACAAGGCCGCATGAATCTGTCGCTGCGGGATATCGACGGAGGGCTGCTGCTTGTCTCGCAGTTCACCCTAGCCGCAGATACCCGCAAGGGTCGGCGGCCGGGATTTTCCACTGCTGCGCCCCCTGAGCAGGCGGCTGCGCTCTTCGATTATCTGCTTGAGAGGGCACGGACACAGCATTCGGTTGTCGCCAGCGGCCGTTTCGGTGCGGACATGCAGGTGCACCTGGTTAACGACGGTCCGGTTACTTTTCTCCTGGAGGTCTAGCTGCCGGAACGGAGTTTTTCCTCGACGAAGTCCAATCGGTCCTGCCCAAAAAACATCTCGTCGTCGATAAAAATCGTTGGGGCACCAAAAACGCCGCGTCGCACTGCCTCCTCGGTCGTTTCTTTGAGCCCCTGCTTCACCTCTGGATCGCTGAGGCGCTCCCCCAATGCGGAAGGATCAAAATCTGCCGCTGCCAGGACCTTGCCCACCACCTCTGGCTGCCCCATATCCTGCTCGTCTACCCACATCGCTGTGAATACTGCTGTCAGATAGGGTTGCAACTGATCTGTCTCGCGCAGAGCTTCTGCCCCGCGCATCAGCTGCAGGGTGTTGATCGGGAAAAAGGGGTTGTGGTTAAGCGTTACACCGTAGCGCTGTGCGAAGCGCTGAAAGTCACCGCGGGTATAGGCGCCCTTGGCTTCGATATTGGCGGGAGACTGGTTACCTGTAGCCTGAAATACGCCGCCCAGTAACATCGGCCGGTATACGATAGTCGCGTCGTGACGCTCTGCCAATGCTGGAAGTTGTGTCCAGGCCAGATAGCTGGCCGGGCTGCCGACATCGAAGAAAAACTCGATCTGTTTGCTCATGTGCTTATCTCTTGTTCAGGGGTGCTCAAAAGGTTTCCATCCACGGGCGCAGATCCAGCTCGTGGGTCCAGGCGTCGCGAGGCTGGCGATGCAGCTGCCAATACTGTTCGGCGATATGTTCCGGATTGAGAATGCCGTCCTGCTCCTTTAGTGCATAGCGTTCTGGAAAGGTATCGCGTATGAAAGCGGTGTCGATAGCCCCGTCAATGATCGGATGGGCAACGTGGATTCCCTTGGGGCTCAGTTCCCGAGCCATGCTCTGAGCCAGTGCGCGTAACGCAAACTTGGCGCTGGCAAAGGCCGCAAATCCGCTTGATCCGCGTAGCGACGCGGTAGCCCCGGTAAATATGATAGTACCTCGACCGCGCGGAAGCATCACCTTGGCCGCTTCCCTGCCGGTGAGAAAGCCTGCCAACGCAGCCATTTCCCAGACCTTGCGGTATACCCGTTCGGTGGTATCGGTAATCGAAAAGCGTACATTGGCGCCAATGTTGAAGATCACTACCTCGACCTGGCCGATATCGCGCTCGATACGCTCGAACAATTCGACCATCTGTTCCTCGACCCGAGCATCGCAGCCGAAGGGATAGGCGGTACCTCCCGCGGCACGGATTTCCGTTACCAACGGATCCAGTTGGTCAGCGTTTCGGCGGGTCACGCACAGGGTGTATCCCTCGCGGGCGAAGCGCTTGGCAACGGCGCCGCCCGTTGCGTCGCCGGCACCGATTACCACAACAACAGGTGATCCTGTCATGAGTCTTTCCTCTTATGGTTCTTTTTTGGAACTGACTCCATAGTCGGTTTCTTTTTGGAACCTGTCAAGCTACTCTGGAGCTCTGATGTTTTCGAGGATAGACCATGCGATGGGAAGAACTGGATCAGCAGCCTTGCTCGCTGGCGCGAACACTTGCGGTGATCGGCGACAAGTGGACACTGCTTGTCCTGCGCGATTGTTTTCTCGGGGTCCGCCGCTTTGATGAATTCGAGCGACGCCTGGGAATTACCCGACACTTATTGGCGGGACGGCTGAAAAAGCTTGTGGAGCACGGTGTGTTGACCAAGGTGGCCTACCAGCAACGGCCTTTGCGTGAAGAGTATCGCCTGACGGAGAAGGGGCTGGATTTGCATCCGACCATACTCGCGCTCGTGTCCTGGGGCGACCGGCATATGGCCGATGAGCGGGGGGCTCCGGTGCTGCATGTGCACAAGGGCTGCGGCAAGGTGATGCACCCGGTCACTGTCTGCTCTGAGTGCGGCGAAGGGGTGGGCGCACGCGATGTGCGGGTTGAGGCAGGCATTGGTTGGGCCAAGGACGCTCAGCTACCCAGTCAGGCTTGATGTCAGCTATACACTTATGACAACGCCGGCATCAGCCGGCGTTGGTTCCACTGCTACATGTTGCTCTTGTTGACTAGGGACGTGCAGCCAGATTCAGCGGCGGGGCTGCCCAGTAACCGCAGCGGTGGAAGCCGAGGAAAGCAGGGCTGGTTACGGCCTGGCTATTGGGCAGGTCGAGTTGCATCAATTGTCCGGCGGCTACCTGCGGCCAGGCTGCTGCGACGCCGTCGGCGGTATTCGGATCTCCATTTTTGGCAAAGGTGGTCCAGTAGTCGACCATCTCTGACGCCAGGGTATCTACATCTGCCTGGTCTCCGGTATAGCGATCCTGCATCACTGTTTCGGGGTAGAGCACATAGGGGATCTCTCCGGCATGGGTTGCACCCAACTCAAAGGAAACAGCCGTTGGCGGGACCAGGGTGTAAGGTGCGTCCTCGTCCCGGAACCAGTACTGGAAGGTATTCATGCTGGCGCCGGCGAAAGTACCCGCATGCAGGCTGCTGTTGCAGGCAAACATGAATTCGGTCCAGATCGCTGAAAGGGCCAACGAAAAGGGCGTTGCCGTGTCCTTGTAAAGCTCCAGATAATCGTCCGCAATTTGCTCGGAGTCATAGGGTACCAATGCCTGGTAGGGCGCAAAAAATGCTGTAACACGGCGGCGGTATTCTGCTTCACCCTGGGTTTCGAGGGACGAGCCTGAGGTGAGCTCATCGAGGGCAACAAACAGGGTTCCCTCGTTCTGGTTGCTACCAATCATCACATCCAGGCTGGTATTGAATTTGCCGCTGGCCAGTGCATCCATGATTGAAAGGGGGAGCAGATTGGTGTCTGGATCTACAGCAGGAATACCCTGGGAACCCTGCAGGGCAAGCAGGGCCGGCACACTGGCCGAGCGCAGGCAGCTAACCAGGGTCGCAGGATCGGTGCATCCCAGGCCTGCTGCTATGGCACGCCCCTGGCCTTGAGCTACCACTTTGGGCTGCTGGAAGGGGGCATAGGAGCCGCTTTGGACAATCGCCCGCTGGAACAGTGACTCAGTTTGTGCGCGGGGAGAGACGATGTGGCTCATTACGCTGTGGCCGCCAGCGGACTCACCAAACAGCGTCACGTTGGCCGGGTCGCCACCGAATTCGGCAATGTTCTTTTTGACCCAGCGCAGGGCCTCTTGCTGGTCCATCAGTGCGAAGTTGCCGGCGTCATCGTCGAGGGAGGGATGGGCGAGAAAGCCCAGGTTGCCCAGCCGATAGTTCAGCGTGACGACAATGACGTCCTTCTCAACGAGTCGCTGCGGGTCGTACTCTCCACCGCCGTTGCCGAATACGAACGCGCCACCATGGATCCAGACCATGACTGGAAGATCTTCACCCTCGGCCGGTGCGTACACGTTCAGGAACAGGCAGTCTTCTTCACCCTGTATCTGCCTTGTTGAAATATTGGTTTGTGGACACATGGCACCAAACTCGTCACTCAGCTCGAGCGTTGTGTTGCGTTGCGCGGGGGGGCGAGTGCTGGCAAAACGCAGTTCGCCGACGGGAGCAGCTGCGTAGGGAATACCCCGGAAGACCCGCATGCCGTTGATCACTACGCCTTGAACTTCACCTTCGGTAGTAGTGGCGGCTGGAGGTGTGGCAGTCGGATCCGAGCCGCCGCCACCGCTGGACAGGCAGCCGGTCAGGGATACTGCCAGTAGAGCCGCAGCAAGGGTGCTAAGGGTGGTGTGCAAACGGGGGATCTCGATCAAGGCTTTCATTATTCTTGTCCTTTACATTGACTTCAAAGTCGGCTCCTGCCCTGTCACACCTTATGCGGTGAGACATGAAAGCAAACAGTCGTTAACAGGGACAAAGACTATATTTGAAGCGGGCAAAGTACTATGCACCCAAATGGGTGATGATCGTTCAGAAAAGGCGACTGATCAGTGCCGTAACGGCCGTTTCGACACGCAGGATGCGCTCACCAAGCTGCACGGGTTGCATGCCGGCCTCGACCAGTTTATCCACCTCGTAGGGAATCCATCCGCCCTCCGGCCCGATGGCCAGGGTCACTCGCTGGGTGAGCTGATGGGGGCAGATGGGGTAGTTGCCCGGATGCGCGACCAGCCCCAGAGAGCCCTCGACGATGGCCGGGAGCTGATCCTCGACGAAGGGCTTGAAACGTTTTTCGATGCGCACGCTGGGCAGCACGGTGTCGCGCGCCTGCTCAAGACCCAGTATCAGGTTCTGCTGGATGTGCTCGGCTTGCAGAAAGGGAGTCTGCCAGAAGCTTTTTTCCACTCGATAGCTGTTGAGCAGAACGATATCGGCCACACCCAGGGTCGCACAGTGTTGAAGAATGCGCCGAAACATCTTGGGGCGTGGCATGGCCAGTAGCAGGGTCAGGGGAAGCTTGGCTGGGGGTGGCTGATCGAAGTTTACTTGCAGCTCGGTGCTCTCTTCATCCAGGCGCAGTATTCGACCTTCACCCATCAGCCCACCGAGACGACCGACCCGGACAGTGTCGCCGTCTTGGGCCTGAAGCACCTCTCGTATCTGCCGCAAACGATGATCGCGCAACAGGATACGGTCACCGGAAAGAAAGTCGCTTTGCTGTACAAGAACCAGATTCATGCTTCGGGCTGGTCTTCCGGGGCCTGTTCGGCCTGCTTGCGTTTCTTGATCAGCATGCTGAACAGGATGCCCAGCTCGTAAAGCAGCCACATCGGAATGGCTAGCAGCGCCTGGGAGATCACGTCGGGTGGCGTCAACACCATGCCGATAACAAAGCAACCGACGACAACGTAAGGCCGAATCTCCTTCAATTTAGCCACATCGACGACGCCTGCCAGAACCAGCAGGATAGTTGCGATTGGAATCTCGAAGGACAGCCCGAACGCCATGAATAGCGTCAGCACAAAATCCAGGTACTTGTTGATATCAGTCATCACCGCCACGCCTGCAGGAGCCGTGCTGGTGAAAAAGCCGAATACCAGGGGGAATACGACGAAGTATGCGAAGGCCATACCCGAGTAAAAGAGCACTATGCTCGAGGCGAGCAGGGGTATTGCCAGACGCTTTTCGTGTTTGTAGAGACCCGGGGCTATGAAGCTCCAGAACTGGTGAAGAATGAACGGCATGGCCAGAAAAAGCGCACTCACCAGCGCCAGCTTGAAGGGCGTAAGAAAAGGCGATGCCACATCGGTGGCGATCATGCTGGTGCCTTCCGGCAGGAATACCCGCAATGGCTCCGAGATGAAGGTGTACAGGTCGTTGGCGAAATAAAACAGACCGGCGAAGATTACCAGCCATATGACAACGATACGCAGCAGTCGCGAACGCAGCTCGGTGAGATGCGCGACCAGGGGCATGTCTTCGGCCAGTTGACTGGGCGTACGTTTATCCGTCATTGCGGGAGTTTTGCTGGGTGGCGGCACTGGCGTCTGCTTCATTTTGTTCGGTGTTCTGGCCCGGAGGCTCAACTGGAGAAGCAGTTTGCTCTTTTTCCGTGACAGCCGGATGACGCTTGGATTTGACGTTCGAGGCGGGCGTGCTTGTCTCCTTGGCCTGTTTTTCCAGGTTGCTCATCACGCGCTCATTGTGCAATTGCTGACGTATTTCATCAGCCCCGATCTCACGCTCCACTTGGGACTTTACGTCCGCAAAGCCCCGTTTGATCCGGCCGATGGTCAGGCCCACCATGCGTACAGCGCCAGGCAACCGCTCAGGGCCGAGTACCAGCAAGGCAATAATGCCAATGAGCAGTAATTCGAAGAATCCGACGTCGAACATGGACGATCAGTCTCCCGACCGTGTTTCCTGCTTTTTGGGTTCGGCCTCGGCGTCAAGAGTTTCGCCACTGGTCTTGTTTTGCACAGAGGGCTTTTGATCATCCTCTTCGGTATTGACCGATTTGCGGAACCCTTTGATAGCTTCGCCCAGGTCGCTGCCTACACCCTTCAAACGCTTGGTACCAAAGAGCAGAATAACGATCACCAGAACGATCGCAAGTTGCCAGATGCTTATGCCCCCAAAACCCATTTTAAACCTCCAGGGCTATGCCCTATTTCGTTTGGCGAGATGCCTTTTCGGTCAGACCGGACAGATCGAAGCGTCGCTCCAGTTCTTTGAGAACATCGTCTGGTCCCAGCCCCAGGTGGCTGAGCATGACCATGCTGTGAAACCAGAGGTCGGCAGTTTCACCGATCACTTCGGACTTGTCCCCGCGGTGTTCGCAATCCTTGGCGGCGAGTAGCGTTTCAGTACATTCCTCTCCCACCTTCTCGAGAATCTTGTTCAGACCCTTGGCATGTAGACTGGCGACGTAGGATTGCTCGCTGCTGGCCTGCTTGCGCTGTTCCAGCACATCGGCAAGGCGGCTGAGGGTGTCATTCATGTTTGTGCTCATAAATCTCGTCAGGGTCCTTGAGAACCGGATCCGCTGTTTGCCACTCATTATTGCGCAGCACGCGGTAGAAACAACTTTCCCTTCCGGTGTGGCAGGCCATGCCGCCAATCTGCTCGACCATCAGGATGATGACGTCAGCATCGCAGTCAAGCCGTAGCTCGTGCAGAACCTGAACGTGGCCTGATTCTTCGCCCTTGCGCCAGAGTTTCTGTCGTGAGCGCGACCAGTAAATGCCGCGGCCCTCAGAGGCTGTGAGCTGTAATGCCTCGCGATTCATCCAGGCAACCATCAACACCCGCTGGGTGTGGATGTCCTGTGCGATAGCGGGGATCAGGCCGTCTGAGCCCCACTTAACGGTATCAAGCCAGTCGGTATTTGCAATCATGTCAGTCATGCGCAGAAGTGTGCCAGTTAAGGGTCAGGTTGCGCCAGTGGTAAGTAAGTTAACCGCGGCCCAGCACCAGCCAGCCGCCAAGGGCCAGTAACAGCCAGTTGGTGGGCGCTGCTTCGCTCCACAAGGCTGGATCGCCACCCAATTGGCTGGCTCCCAGTAATACCAGTAGCAGGCCAGCCAGGCGCAAACCGGTATTACCTTTAGGGACCACCACCTGTGGCTGGCGCTCGGGCAGATTATTCAGCGCATGCCTGGCGCTATGTAGCAGTGCCGGGACCTGATCGAGCTGTTGCTGCCAGTGGCGTAGTTGCTGAGCAGGCATTGCACGCTCACGCATCCAGCGTTCCAGATAAGGTTGGCCGGTGCTCCACAGGTCCAGGTCGGGATAGAGTTGCCGCCCCAGGCCCTCGATATTGAGCAGTGTCTTTTGCAGCAGAACCAACTGTGGCTGAACTTCCATATTGAAACGTCGCGCGGTCTGGAAGAGGCGCAACAGCAGCTGACCAAACGAGATATCTTTCAGTGGGCGCTCGAAAATGGGCTCGCATACGCTTCGAATGGCGGCTTCAAATTCGTTTACCCGGGTCTCGGCAGGCACCCAACCGGAGTCGATGTGCAACTGTGCCACCTGCCGGTAATCGCGTTTGAAAAAAGCCATCAGGTTGCGTGCCAGGTAATTCTGATCTTCCGGCGTCAGGCTACCAACAATGCCAAAGTCCACCGCCAGATATTGCGGATCCCAGGGATGACTGCGTGAGACAAAAATATTGCCCGGGTGCATATCGGCATGGAAGAAGCTGTCACGGAACACCTGGGTAAAGAATATCTCGACCCCTCGCTCGGCGAGCTTCTTCATATCGGTACGCTGGTCCATCAGGCTGGCCATGTCGGTTACCGCCAGACCATTGATGCGCTCCATCACCAGCACCTTGTGACGGCTCCAGTCCCAGTAGATCTTGGGTATGTAGAGTAGTGGCGAGTCCTCGAAATTGCGCCTCAATTGGGAGGCGTTAGCTGCCTCGCGATACAGGTCCAGTTCGTCGAATATGGTGTTCTGGTAGTCACTGACAACTTCGACCGGACGTAAACGACGTCCTTCGACCCATACCCTTTGAAGCAGCTTGGCGGACAGAAAAAGCCACTGCATATCCTGGTGAATGGTTTGACCGATCCCAGGGCGGATGACCTTGACTACAACTTCGCTGCCATCATGCAGGCGGGCCGCATGGACCTGTGCGACGGAAGCAGATGCCAGGGGTTCATCGCTGAAGGTGCTGAACACCGAGTCGATCGACTGACCCAGTTGCTCCTCGATGCGTTTACGCGCTTGCGCAGCCGGGAAAGGTGGAACCTTGTCCTGCAGGCGGGCGAGCTCAAGGGCAATATCGTCTGCCAGCAGATCACGTCTGGTCGACAGGATCTGGCCGAACTTGACGAATACCGGTCCGAGGTCCTCACAGGCCAGACGCAGGCGGAGCAGAAGGCGGGCGAACCACGGCAGTGGAACCGCCCACAGCAGTTGGTCCAGACGGTAGCGCGTGAATATACGGGCGATGCGAAAGAGGCGCAGCAGGGCAATCGAATTCATGCTTCTGGGGTTTCCGGGTCATTGTCGCTCAACTGCTGTACTCGCGCTTCGAGGCGGTCCAGATCCAGACGCAACTGATATAACTGGTCAGCGGAGACTTGCGCTTCAGCGTTGCCGACAAGTTGGCCGCTTTCTTCAGTCAGGTATTCGGCAAGGCTGCGACTCAGGCTTTGCTTTGCTTCGCCGCCCCAGACCCATCCCCCGCGCGCCACTTGCGCAATGGCATGTGCAGGTACGGGCCCCAACCAGCGTGCGAGTTCTGCTTCGCCGTCCAGGCGCAGATCGGCCATGGCGTTCTGCAAGCCAACCAGAACCTGGCTGTCACCGCTAAGCTGTAACTCTGGGTCCTGCAATAGCCGCTGGCGCTGATTGCTGAGCAGAAGTCGGGCAAGCAGGCCGCTGGGTGCGCTGAGGGTGCAGTCAGGCTCAGCCACACTGCTTGTCGCCAAGCCTATGCCATCGATACCCGGCTGCAGATAAAGCTGCCACTGCGGCTCCCGTGCCTGCACCAGGATGGTTTTGCCCTGCAGGGCAGCCAACCGGCCAGCCGTGAGCGAATCACGCTCCAGTGCGAGTTTCAGGCTGAGCTTTGCGGCAGCCAGCATGGCGCGGGTCAGCATCAGGGCTTGATTCCCCGATGTAGCGCGACCACGCCACCGGTCATGTTGTGGTAAGTCACTCGGGCAAAGCCAGCCTCTTCCATCATTGCCTTGAGCGTTTCCTGGTCGGGATGCATACGAATTGACTCTGCGAGATAGCGATAGCTTTCGGAGTCGTTGGTTACCAGCTTGCCCATCAACGGCAGGAGCGTGAAGGAGTACTGGTCGTAGGCCTTGGACAGCAACTTGTTGCCGGGTTTGGAAAACTCAAGCACCAGCAGGCGACCACCGGGTTTGAGCACACGAAGCATGGATGCGATGGCGCGATCCTTGTGGGTCACGTTGCGCAGTCCAAAAGCGATCGTTATACAGTCAAAATGGTTGTCCGGAAACGGCAGAGCCTCTGCATCAGCCTGGACAAAGCGCACGTTGCGGGCAATGCCCTGATCCAGCAGCCGATCGCGGCCGACCTTGAGCATGGACTCGTTGATATCGGCGAGGACCACTTCGCCCTCGGTACCCACCAGTTTGGAAAACTTGCGAGTGAGATCACCGGTGCCGCCTGCTATATCCAGCACCCGATTTCCTGGCCGAACACCAGAGAGCTCTATGGTAAAGCGCTTCCACAGGCGGTGAACGCCACCGGACATCAGATCGTTCATCAAGTCGTAGCGCGCAGCTACGGAATGGAATACGTCAGCTACCCGCGACGCCTTCTCGGATTCGTCGACAGTCTGGTAGCCGAAGTGCGTGGTGCGGTCTGTTTTGTGCTCGTCTGTCATGGACTCATCTGCCTGGCAAATCAGCCCTCATTCTAACCACTTTTTAGGCCCCAGCGGGGGTTTTCAGGCGTACAGACTGTTGCACAGCCTTGATGACGCTGGACCGGCTTTGCGGCATGCTAGGGAACCCTATACCAATAAGAGATATCTTCGATGGCAACTATCGACATCACTCGCGAGCACAACATGGGTAAGGAAGAGGCGCGATTGCGCGCCCAGAAACTGGCCGACAAGCTCGCGCAGAAGCTGGATGCAAAATGCACCTGGGAAGGTGACGATCTCAAATTCAAACGCAGCGGCGCTGATGGTTGCATTGAGGTGCGGGAAGATCAGGTGCGCGTCACGGTCAAGCTGGGTCTTATGCTCACGCCGATGGCGGGTATGGTCAAAGGTGAAATCGAAAAGGCGCTCGATAAGTATTTGGGCTGATATTGGCTTTTAGTATGTGTTTTCTAATTCTGCTAGGTAACGTGCTTCTCAAGGATCGATAACCGGTCCACTTTTGATCCATTTGAGGAGTTTCTACCATGGCCAAATCTACAGCCAAGAAAGTTGAAGAAAACACTGCATCAGTCACCGGTGACATGAAGAACTACGCTCACCAGATCTGGTTGGCCGGCCTGGGTGCCTATGCCAAGGCAGGCAAGGAAGGCGCAGATTACTTCAAGAAGCTGGTCAGCGAAGGCGAAGCGGTTGAGAAGCAGGGCAAAGAGCTGGTTTCCACCCAGGTTGAGTCAGCTACCAGCCGTGTAAATAGCAAGGTTGAGAGCATTCGTGAGCGCTTCCAGACGCGCACTGGTACCAGCCTGAACAAGGTTGAGGAAGTATTCGACGAGCGCGTCGCTTCTGCCCTTAGCCGTATGGGTATCCCCAGCAAGAAGGACGTTGACCAGTTGTCTGCTAAGCTGGATGATCTGACAGCTGCAATCAAGTCGATGGAAAGCAAGTAAGGTCACAGAGGAGTCACTCCATGGCGGGCAAGAAAAAGCAGGACAAGGACACTGGTTGGGTCAGCGATATAGAAAACTATTCGCGGCAAATCTGGCTGGCTGGTTTGGGCGCGTATGCCAAGGTCGGCAAGGAGGGCGTCAAGCTCTTCGATACGCTGATCAAGGATGGCGAGCAGGCTGAAAAAGCTGCCAAGGCGGAAATCGACAAACAGGTCGATGTCGTCAAGGGCAAGGCAGGCAAGGGCAAGAAGGATTCCGTCGATGCTACCAAATCCAAGGTCGATAAGGCCTTGGGCAAGGTATCGGGTCGCTGGGATGAGCTCGAAGCTGCCTTTGACAAGCGCCTGAACAGTGCTGTCTCTCGCCTCGGAGTGCCTTCGCGTGATGAGGTGAAAGCCCTGAACGCCAAGGTTGACGAACTGGCCAAGTTGATCACTAAGATGAACAGCGCCAAGACGCCGGCCAAGGTAGCTCCCAAAGCGGCGCCCAAGCCGGCGGCGCGAGCTGCTGCCAAGCCGAAACCGGCTGCGAAGCCTGCGGCCAAGCCTGTTGCCAAGACTGCGCCGGCCAAACCCAAGGCCCCGGCGGCAGCCAAGGCCCCGGCCAAGCCTAAGGCGCCAGCCAAACCTCGAGCGGCTTCAAGCTCCAGGACAGCTGCCAAGCCTCAAGCAGCGCCAGGCAAGACAGCCGCAACCGCTCCGGCGGCCCCTGCAGCGTCCAGCCCGGCAACGCCGGCTGAGAAGCCAACCAACAGCTAAGGCTTGCTGGTTGACTTGAACCCGATCCGCGCAAGCGGATCGGGTTTTTTATTGCCTAAAGAACAGAATTAGTATGTTTTTTCTAAAATGACTGGTTAGTCTGATTCTGAGGCTGCGGTATCGCAGTAACCTGAAGTTCTCTTTCAAACAGGGAGTAATGATCATGGCTAATGCAAAAAAAGACAGTGTTCTGGAGTCCGGGACACACTTTTTTAACGAAATGGCAGAAGGTATGAAGGCGCAGACGCGTCAATTCTGGCTGGCAGGGCTGGGAGCTTATGCCAAGGCCGGCAAGGACGGCATGGAGTACTTCAAGACCCTGGTGGCAGAGGGTGAAGTGCTGGAAAAGCAGGGAAAAGAGCTGTTCTCGGAACAGGCGGATAACGCCAATGAGAAGCTGGCCGAGCTGAAATCGCGGTTCGAGGGTGTGACCGGTGGACGTTTCCAGAAAGTTTCCAAAACCCTGGAGCAACGCCGCGAAGAGTTTCTCGGCCGTTTTGGCGTTCCCAGCAGCACCGAGATGGAAAAACTATCTGCCAAGCTCGATGAAGTTTCCACTTCACTGAAAAAAGCATAAGAGCGCTGCTTGTGATCGGGAGTTATTGCCCGATGCTGAGACCCGGCCATGGCCGGGTTTTTTGTGCGCAGGGAAACGTAATGTCAGTCGTATCTCTGCATCAGACTGCTCATCCAGTCCCGGGTATCCGTTTCCAGGTAGGGGAGCAATAGTCCGAGAACCTGCTGGACGGCCTGAGTGGGCTCATCGTCCTGGCGTTGGCTGACCCGCTGATAGTCAAGCCAGAACAGTACTGTCTGGCAAAGCACGTCGAGCAAGCGCTCCAGAGCCTCTTCATCACAGAGTAATCGTTGCTGCTCGTGCAGTGCGAACAACAGCCGGTAAAGCGTAGCGCGTAGCGCGTTCACCCACTGATGCATACTGCGGGCGATGATGCTGTAGCGCCCCATCAGGTTCGAGAGGTCCTGGAAGAGGAAGCGGTAAGCGATTATTGACTCAAACAAAAGGTGAAGAAATAACCAGTAGTCCTCAGGTTCCAACTCTCCTGCGTGGGTATCCAGATGAAGAAGGCCATGGGTCTTGTCTATGAAGTCAGCGAGTAGCTCGTCCAGTAACGCTTCCTTGCCGCGAAAATGGTAATAAAGGTTGCCGGGGCTTATATCCAGCTCATTGGCTATATCCAGCGTGGTTACGTTGGGTTCGCCATGCTCGTTGAATAGTTCCAGAGCGCACTGCAGGATTCGCTCACGTGTTTTCATTCGGGGCCTCATGATTTGTGCACATAGCGACCTGGAGCTGCTTGTAGCGGTGGAAAGTCGGAACTGCCCAATATGGCAGGGGCAGGACCAAGCCCGCCGCTATGTTTCTTGACCCAGGTACCCCAGTGGGTCCGCCAACTCCCCTGGACGGGCCCATGCTGCTGCAACCAATGTTTCATGGGTTCGTCAGCTACCGTTCCTGCTCGGAACCAGGCTCCTGGATGCTGCTGTGGATTGACCAGGCTCTGAATATGCCCGCTATGACTCTGCACAAAGGTTTTGTCCCCGCCCATGCGCCGCAAGGGGAAGCTGTTGGCGCATGGAACAATATGGTCATGTTGTGCGCCCAGGTGCCAGCTAGGGGTAGTGATAGAGCTCAAGTCCACAGCCTGGCCCTGCACCACGAGGCTCCCCGGGCGGGCAAAGGGATCACGTTCGAAATAATCCATTAGATCTTCAACCAGTCTTGCCGGCAGACGGGTACAGTCCTGGCTCCAGGACAGAACATCCCGTGGTCTAGGGTCCTGACCCAGTGCATAGCGCTCCAGCATCTGGGGCCACACGAATTCTTCCGGCCTCTGCCAGGAAAAGGCCCTGGCGAGCTCGCGGGCAGGCAGAAACCCATGCTTCCAGAGTCTGGTGCGCAACTGTTGACGCGCGGCGGGTCCGAGCATGCGCACCAGGCCCGTATCCAGGCGTGCGTCTATGGGGGTCACCAGATAGCTGGCACTGGATATCCGGTGGCCTTGCCCGCGGCTCTGCAATACTCCCTGCAAAAGAAGGGCGAGAAGCCCTCCGGCACAAACACCCATGAGATTGACCGGTCCATTGGCGGTTAAACTGCTGGCCGTTTGCAGTGCTCGATTGCAGGCGTTGACGTACTGATTGAACCCCCACTCCCGGTGATCTGGGTCGGGGTTGCGCCAACTGATCATGAATACCTGCAGCCCCTGATCCAGGGCATGACGGACCAGGCTGGCCCGTTCGGTCAGGTCCAGAAGATAGAAACGGTTGAGCGGCGGAGGCACCATCAGCAGCGCTCTCTCGTGGGTCTGCGGAGTGGTTGGCCGGTACTGAATGAGCTCAAAAAGCGGTTCGCGCTGGATGACCTGCCCCGGGGTGCTGGCCAGATCACGACCGACTTTGAATGCGCCATCGGCGCACAGGGGGGCCATTGGCCTGCCTAGCACCAGGTCAGTGAGCAGGTTTCGGGTTCCCTGGCAGAGGCTGCCACCACGCGTCTGGCGTAGCCGCTCAATGAAAACAGGGTTGGCTGGCGAGTTGCTTGGCGCAAGTGTCGCGCTGAGCATGTCGCCCAATTGCCGTAGTCGTGCGCGGTCCGGTTCGGGAACCTCGAGCTCGTTTAGCCACTGTCGGTAATGCGCGTTGCAGCCAAGCCAGCTTTGCAATGCGCGCCGCAACATCGGGTTGGTTTGCCAGGCTGGATGGTCGAACCGTCGGTCACGTGCCGCGACGGCCAACTCGCTGTGCCCGAGCAGCGATCTGGTCAGATGGGCAGCAAGGTCGCTCAGGTGGCGAGCGTGGTGAGGGCTCTGATCTGGCAGCGTCCGCAGGACGGCAAGCAGGCTGTTGGCGAGATCGCCAGCCAATTCTGCTGCTCCGTTTTGGGCACTGCTTTCAGGCATCCAGCGTTCCTTGTCCAGATACAAAAGGGATGTTTAGTAGTGTACTCCATCTATCCCGCCGCATGTCCTTCTGCTGCGGCGGGGCGTTTTCAATGCTTGGCTGCCGTTTCAGAGCGCGGTCGTATAACCGCTGGCTGCCGCTCTTCGGCCAGAAAACCCATGATCAGGGGCGCGACCGAGCCGGCACGGGTAATCAGAAACAGGTGCCCGTCATCAATAACGTGAAGCTCGGCGTTGGGAATACGCCAGGCAATCATGCGCATGTTGACCAGGGGAATGATCGGGTCATCGTCTCCGGCAAGCACCAATGTAGGCTGCCGGATTTTATGCAGCCAGTGGATGCTGGTCCAGCCCAGGCCCGCAGCTAACTGCCAGTAATAACCAACCTTGCCGGATGATCTGACCTTTGAAGCGTGGCCTCGGGCCAGCTCGGGGTCACGGCGAAAGGCGCCGCCGTAGATGTCAGGAGCGATCTTGACCACATGGGACGGTTGAATATAACGCCTTGGGCTGGCCATCTTCAAAAGAACATGGGGCTTGCCTGGCACCATTATCATTCCAGGTGATGTGGCGGCCAGAATCAACTTCTTGCAGCGCTCGGGGTAGTCATGGGCGAACTGTTGAGCCAGCGCGCCACCCCAGGAGACGCCGATTACGTTGACCTGACCGTAATCGAGATAGTCGAGCATGCGCGCCGCCAGCTTGGCCAGGCCCGGAAAGCGAAAGGGCGTTCCGGGCGTGGATGAGCCGCCGACCCCGGGTGCATCGAATACGATGACTTCCAGGTCCGGATCCAGGGCCTTGACGAACGGGAACACCAGCTCGAGGTTCGCCCCAATGCCATTGAATACCAATAAAGGCGGCAGATTGCTGCTTCCCGGGCGAACGGCCGTTCGCAGGAACTGACCGTCCAGTTCAATAGTGCGAAATACAAAATTTTGAGGCATGTATCGTTCTCGTTTGCACGCTCCTAGCGTTCGTGGACATAGGTCCCGGGCGCCGCTTCCATCGGCGCATAATCTGCATTACCCAGCGCTGCGGGGGCGGGTTTGATCTTTCCGCCGCGAGCGTGCAACCAGTCACGCCAATAAGCCCACCAGGAGTCTGCCTGCTTGGTAGCTGTCTCAAGCCACTGTTTCGGATCCTCGGGCATGTGGGTATTGGTAAAGAACCTGGACTTGGGGTTGCCTGGCGGATTCAGGATACTTTGTATATGACCGCTTGAGGACAGCACAAATTCACATTTGCCACCCAATAACTGCGCCGATTTATAACAGGCATCCCACGGGGTTATGTGATCGTTGAGTCCGGCAATACAGAAAAAATCAGCCTTGACCTGCTTCAGGTCTATGGGCGTGCCGCACACTTCCAAAGCCTTGGGCCGGGTCAGCGGATTGGTTTTGAACATCTCCAGGAACTCACCGTGGAGAGCCGCTGGCAACCGGGTAGTGTCGTTGTTCCAGAACAGGATATCAAAAACTGGCGGCTCATTACCCAGCAGGTAGTTATTGACCCAGTAATTCCAGATCAGATCGTTTGGCCGCATCCAGGCGAACACCTTGGCCATGTCTCGGCCTTCGAGTACGCCGTTCTGATAGGACATCCGCCGCGCCGCCTCGATTGAACGCTCGTCGGCAAATAGCGCCACCTGCGTCTTGATCCCGGTATCCAGTACGCTGACCAGTAGCGTGAAGGCGTGTACCTTCTTTTCCTTCAGCGCTGCATAGTGTCCCAGCAAAGAGGCAGTGGTGATGCCGCCCGAGCAAGCACCGAGCATGCTCAGGTCCTTGCTACCGGTGATTTCCAGAACGATGTCGATAGCTTCTTTGAGAGCCTCGATGTAGGTCGACAGCCCCCATTCGCGTTGCGCCTTGGTCGGGTTACGCCAGCTCACCACAAAGGTTTGCATGTGATTTGCCGTGAGATATCGGGCCAGACTCTTCTCCGGCGACAGATCGAATACGTAGAACTTGTTGATCTGTGGTGGGACAACCAGAACCGGGCGCTCATACACTTCTTCGGTCAGGGGCTTGTATTGAATCAGCTCCAGGACTTCGTTGCGAAAGACCACCGAACCCTTGGTGATAGCGAGGTTCTTGCCAACTTCAAAGGCGTTCATGTTGACCTGGCTGGGCATGCCGCCGTTGTTGGCGATGTCCTGGGCCATATGGGTCAGCCCGTCCAGAATGCTTTTGCCACCGGTCTCGAAAAAACGCTTCACTGCCGCCGGGTTAAGGGCCGTATTGGTCGGCGCCATGGCTTCGGTGAGCAGGGAAATGACGAATTGGGCTCGTGCAACGTCCTGCTCGGGCAAATTGGAAGAAGATATCCACTCGTTCAGCTCGGTGCGCCAGGCAAGGTAGCTCTGCATATAGCGGCGATACAGCGGATTCTGACTCCAGGTCGGGTCGAGAAAACGCTTGTCTTCCGCGCTGGGGGTGATTTCGGAGCGACCGATCATCACTTTGGTGACTGCTACGGACAGTTTGCCTATATGCCGAAGGCTGTGTACCGGTTGCTTGATCGTTTGCCGCATTACCTGCCTGGCGGTGCTGATAATGTCGCGTGTCGGCGCGCCAATTACCGGGTTGGGTCCGAGAATACTCTCGCTGGCTCTCTTTCCGAGCTCTTCATTCTTGTTCTGGGCCATCGGGTAAAGCTCCGTAGTAGCAGTTTCAGCCTTGGCTGAATGGTCAGGAATACGGCAGGGCGGCCAGATGAAACATAGTCAGGCCGCCAGAAAGTGTGTTCGCCTGAGACAAGTTAGCATGGCCTGACGTTGCTGTTAAAAGGATTTATGTGGCAATTCTGACCTGAATGCCAATGACTGGAGCCAACGGCGGGGGCTGGGCGCGGATTTTAGGGAGTGAAGCGGACTGTGCTGACGTGTGGATCGCGGGTAGCGCCTGCCTTGTGTAGCTGATCCAGATAGATCTGCCAGCGGCTTTCCTGGTTGACCGCTAGCTCATGCAGGTAGTCCCAGGTGTACAGACCGGTATCGTGTCCGTCGTCAAAAATAAGCTTCAATGCATAGCGGCCCGCCTGCTCGATTCCAGTCAAAGCGACATGCTGCTTACCGGTTTGTAATACCGGCTTGCCATGGCCGCGAACCTCAGCCGAGGGGGAATGCACCCGCAGGTATTCGGCAGGTAGCACGTACTCGTTGCCATCGGCGTAACCCAGACGCAGGCTGCGCGACGCTTTCTGGAGTCTGATGGTTGTGGGGATCGGTGTGGTCACGGGAGGTCCTGGTTGGCAAAAGTCAAAGCTAGAAGCTAGAAGCGCAGTATGCACGGCTTACTTCTAGCTTCTATCTCTTCGCTTGTTCTAGAGAATATAACGCGACAGGTCCTCGTTGACTGCCAGCTCACCCAGATGCTCATCTACGTAGGCCGCATCGATCACCATGGCTGCGCCGTCCTGGCTGGAAGCGAGGTCGCCGGCGCTGAAGGATATCTCTTCCAGCAATCGCTCGAGTACGGTGTGCAGGCGACGTGCGCCGATGTTTTCGGTTTTTTCGTTCACTTGCCATGCAATTTCTGCAAGCCGACTTATCGCGTCATCGGCAAATTCGATGGTCAGACCTTCGGTATTCATCAGCGCGCGATATTGTTCGGTCAGTGATGCGTCCGGTTCGGTCAGGATGCGCTCGAAGTCGCCCGGTGTCAGGGACTTGAGCTCTACCCGGATGGGGAGGCGACCCTGTAGCTCGGGGATCAGGTCCGATGGTTTGGTCAGGTGAAACGCGCCCGACGCGATAAACAGAATATGGTCGGTCTTGACCATGCCGAACTTGGTATTCACCGTGCAGCCTTCAATGAGTGGCAGCAGGTCACGCTGAACGCCTTCGCGTGAGACATCGGCACCGCTGCCGCTGTCCGCGCGCTTGCTGACTTTGTCGATCTCGTCGAGGAAGACAATGCCGTTCTGCTCGACCGCTTCGATGGCCTTGGATTTCAACTCGTCCTCATTGACCAGTTGAGCTGCTTCTTCGTCGCGAATCAGCTTGAACGCGTCCTTGACGGTCAGCTTGCGTGATTTGCGCTTGTCCTTGCCAAAGCTGGAGAACATGTTCTGCAGCTGGCTGGTCATCTCTTCCATGCCCGGCGGAGTCATGATTTCCACGCCGACCGGTGTGTCGGCTACCTCAATATCGATTTCCTTGTCATCCAGCTGACCTTCGCGCAGGCGCTTGCGGAAAAGCTGGCGCGTGCTGTTGTCTTCCCGTACCGGCTGGTCATTTGCGCCTTGGCGAGCAGGCGGCAGAAGCGCGTCGAGAATGCGTTCTTCGGCAGCATCTTCGGCACGATGTCCAACCTTGGCAATCTCCTGCACACGGAGCATCTTCAATGCCGCATCGACCAGGTCACGAATTATTGATTCGACGTCGCGGCCAACATAACCGACCTCGGTAAACTTGGTGGCTTCAACCTTGATGAAGGGTGCCTGCGCCAGTTTGGCCAGACGCCGGGCGATTTCTGTCTTGCCGACCCCGGTCGGGCCAATCATCAGGATGTTTTTGGGGGTCACTTCGTTACGCAGGGCATCGGGTAACTGCTGACGCCTCCAGCGGTTGCGCAGGGCGATGGCTACAGCGCGCTTGGCGTCCTGCTGGCCGATGATATGGCGGTCCAGTTCATGGACAATCTCGCGTGGGGTCATGGACATGCTTGTGATTCCGGCCGCCTCAGGTATTGGCGTCCAGCTCCTCGATTGTCTGGTTATGGTTGGTATAGATGCAGATTTCACCCGCTATGTTCAAACTTGATTCGACGATTTCGCGGGCCGACAACTCGGTATGACGCAGCAGTGCGGTGGCGGCAGACTGTGCAAAGGGGCCGCCGGAGCCGATGGCGATCAGGCCCTCTTCGGGCTCAATCACATCGCCATTACCGGTGATGATCAGGGAAGCATCCTTGTTGGCTACCGCTAGAAGCGCTTCGAGTCTGCGCAATGCGCGGTCTGTGCGCCAATCTTTCGCCAATTCCACGGCAGCGCGCACCAGGTTGCCCTGGTGCTTTTCCAATTGGGCCTCAAAGCGCTCGAACAGGGTAAAAGCATCGGCAGTACCGCCGGCAAAGCCAGCGATGACCTGATCCTTGTACAACCGGCGTACTTTACGGGCGTTGCCCTTCATGACGGTATTGCCCAGGGAAACCTGGCCATCACCGCCGATCACGACCTTGCCGTGTCGACGAACTGAAACGATTGTAGTCACGCGCAACTCCTGGTTGGCTGGTCTGAATGAACCTGCAGGGCACGGCTCAACGTACCCCTTTCAACCTATCTTGGGGCACCCATGACTATTTCAAGCTGCAATTGGGGTTCTGAGCGTTGGAACAGCCCTGAACAGGGCTGTTATCAGGGCTTGGCGTCGCGTTGCTGTAACAGCAGGTTATCGAACCCGTTTCCGGTGAGGACCTGCTGTGCCTGGCTCAGCTTGGTGCGGTCGGTATAGGGGCCGACCTGCACGCGGTACCAGACGTCACCACTATCGAGCCGTGCGTCTTCAAGCCGGACATCGAGTCCAAGGAGCAGTATCTGAGCGCGAACCCGATCGGCCTCAGCCTGCTTGCGAAAGGAGCCAGCCTGCAGGAAAAAACGCGTACCGGTATCGACCGCTGTCTCGGATTTGCTCTGGGTGGTGTCTTCGGTTGCGGGAGGCTCTGGTGTTACGCCGCCCTGAGGCACTATGACCTCGGATTCGGGTAACAACGTATAAAAGTCATAACGTGGCTCCTCGCTCGCCTTGCTGCTCTGGCTTGGTGGTGGCGTGGGTGGCGTCTTGTCACGTTTGACGGTTTCGCGACCGGGCTCGAGCTGGAGCAAAAAGGCCACGAACAGACCGATGGCCAGTCCGCTGACGAGCCATAGCCAGCCTGGAACCGGGCGTCGAGGTGCGGGCTGCTGGCGGCTTGCGCCGCGTCTGGGGGCTTTGCGTGCTTTGGCCATACTACTTACATGCGCTCCAGGGTATCGATGCCGAGCAGGTTCAGTCCCTGCTGCAAGGTCCGGCCGGTCAGGGCTGCCAGCCGCAGGCGGCTGTCGCGGTGGGCGGGCTCCTCGGCAGCCAGAATCGGACACTGCTCGTAGAAGCTGGAGAACCGGCCGGCCAGTTCATAGAGATAGTGACAGAGTACATGAGGCGTACCCTCCCGAGCGACATAATCCAATGTCTGGGCGAACTGCGACAGGTGCGCTCCGAGTTCGACCTCGGCCGGTTCTACGAGTTGCATGGCGCCCAGATCGTCGACTTGCTCCATGCTGCGTTCAACTTTGCGAAATACGCTGGCAACGCGGGTATAGGCGTACATCAGGTACGGGGCAGTATTACCCTCAAAGCTGAGCATTTGCTCGAAGTTGAAGTTGTAGTCGCTGCTGCGGTGCTTGGAAAGGTCGGCGTATTTTACCGCGCCGATGCCTACGGCATGGCCAATCTGGCGTAGTTCGCTTTCGGCCAGCTCCGGATTCTTCTGCGCAACCAGCTGATGTGCCCTCTGCTCGGCTTCGTCGAGCAGATCCGTGAGCTTGATGGTGCCGCCGGAGCGGGTCTTGAAGGGTCTGCCGTCGGGCCCGTTCATGGTGCCAAAGCCCATGTGTTCGAGCTGCATGCTGTCCGGTACGAAGCCAGCCAGGCGGGCAACTGCAAAAACCTGCTGAAAATGCAGTGCCTGGCGTTGATCGACAAAATACAGCACACGATCAGCGCCGAGCTGGGTATGACGGAAACGCATGGCGGCCAGGTCGGACGTTGCGTACAGGTAGCCACCGCCAGCCTTCTGAATAATCACCGGTAGAGGGTTGCCCTCGGCATTTTTGAACTGCTCGAGAAATACACACTGGGCGCCCTGGCTTTCGGTCAGCAGGCCCGTTATACGCAGTTGCTCCACCACGCTGGCGAGTTGGTCGTTATAGGCGCTCTCGCCCCGCACATCGGTGGTGTTCAGACTGACGCCGAGACGCTCATATACCGCCTGACAGTGCCCCAGCGAGATACGGTTGAACTTCTCCCAAAGGGCCAGGCACTGAGGGTCGCCAGCCTGGAGCTGAACCACCCGCTCGCGGGCTCGATCGGCGAATTCGGGGCTCTCATCAAAGCGCTGCTTGGCCTGACGATAGAAGTTTTCCAGGTCAGCCAGCTCTGCCTCGGCGTCCACACTGTGCTCTTCCAGGTAGGCCAGTAGCATGCCGAACTGGGTACCCCAGTCGCCCACGTGGTTCTGGCGTACTACCTCATGGCCAAGGTATTCAAGTACCCGGGTTACAGCATCGCCGATGATGGTCGAGCGCAGGTGGCCGACGTGCATTTCCTTTGCCAGATTCGGTGAGGAGTAATCCACTACGACGCGCTGCGCGGGATGAGCAGCCGGTACGCCGAGGCGCTCATGCTGCAGGGCTTCATCCAGGCGGGCGGCAAGCCATTGCTTGCTCTGAAAGATATTGATGAAGCCGGGGCCAGCGATGCCCACGTCGGCTACGGCCTCGTGCTCGGGCATGGCCGCGACGATCTTTTCGGCCAGATCCCTGGGCTTCATCTTTGCCGGTTTGGCCAGGGTCATGGCCAGATTGCTGGCAAAGTCGCCATGTGCCTTGTCTCGCGCTATCTCGACCTGGATCGAAGGGATCACGTCGGCGGGCAGTACGCCTTCATCCTGAAGGCGATTGACGGCGCTGGCGAGCAACTGACTGATAAGGTTCTTCATATGCGATCGGGTATCCGGCGTCTGCCTGTGGAAAGCCGGCCATTATCCGCGTTCGACCGGGGATTGCCAAATCTGTGTTGGTCAGCCAGGCCCTGAGCCAGTCCTAGAACATGTCCAGCGGATCGACATCAATCGACCAGCGAACTTTACGGCCCAGACTATGACTCTCCAGCAGTATCAGCCAGTGATGTAACAATTGATGCAAGGCGGAACGATGGGGCGCCTGGACCAACAACTGTGCCCGGTACCGACCGGCGCGCCTTTCCATGGGTGATGCGACCGGGCCGAGCAGGTCGACCTTGTCCAGGGCCAGATCGACGCACAGTTGCTCGGCCAGTTCACAGGCCGATTCCAGGAACTCATTGGCGATGGCCGCATTATTGGCTTCGGCGCGCAGCAGGGCGATAAAGCTGCAGGGCGGTAAGCCGGCTTTCTCACGGCTGTCCAGCTCGTGCTGGGCAATGGTGGCATAGCCATGCTCGGTCAGGTCGATCAGCAACTGATGCTCGGCCATGTGGGTCTGAATCAATACCTGGCCGGGCTTCTCCGCACGCCCGGCGCGCCCCGCGACCTGGGTAATCATCTGGGCCATGCGCTCGGGGCCTCGGAAGTCCGAGGAAAACAGGCCGCCATCGGCATCCAGGATCGCGACCAGTGTGACGTCCGGAAAGTGGTGACCCTTGGCCAGCATCTGCGTGCCGACGAGCAGACAGGGCTGACCGGTCTGGATGCGCGCCAGCATGTCCTGCATGGCTTTCTTGCGGGCCATGCTTTCCCGATCAATGCGCAGTACCGGGAAGTCGGGGAAGCAGGTGGTCAGATGCTCTTCGGTACGCTCCGTGCCGGCGCCCAGGGAACGCAGTTCGGTGCTTTCGCACTTTGGGCATTGGCGGTCGATTGCACGCTGGCTGTCGCAGTGGTGACAATGCAGTCGCGCGGGTGATTGATGCACGGTCATACGTGCATCGCAGCGGGTACATTCAGCCATCCAGCCACAGTCGTGGCACATCAGCGTAGGCGCGAAACCACGACGATTGATGAAGACCAGCACCTGATTGCCCTTGCTCAGATGCTCACCAATGGCTTCGATCATCGGGCGGCACAGCCCAGCCTCCAGCTTGCGGCTACGGATATCGATGCACTGGAAACTGGGTGGTTTTGCATTGCCGGCGCGCTCGGTGAGGAGCAGGTGCTGGTAGCGTCCGCGCCTGACGTTAAACAGGCTTTCCAGTGAAGGCGTGGCAGATCCGAGAATGATCGGGGTCTTCTCCAGGTGCGCGCGATAAACCGCCAGATCACGAGCGTTGTAACGCAGCCCCTCCTGTTGTTTGAAAGACAGGTCGTGCTCCTCGTCGACAATGATCAGACCCGGTCTTGCGAGGGGCGTGAAAATTGCCGAGCGGGTGCCGATCACGATACCGGCCTCTCCGTCACGGGCTGCGACCCAGGCATCCAGCCTCTCGCGGTCGTTGAGACCTGAGTGCAGGATTACTACAGGCACACTGAAACGTCGCTGAAAACGTTCCAGGGTCTGTGGTGTGAGACCGATTTCGGGAATCAGCACCAGTACCTGGCGGCCTTCACCCAGGCAATGTTCTATGGCCTGCAGGTAAATCTCTGTCTTGCCGCTGCCGGTAACGCCGTCGAGAAGCCATGCGGTAAACCCTGATTGTGCTTTTATGGCGTCGAGCGCTGCGGCCTGCTGAGCGTTAGGGGACAGCCGCGATTCGCGCAGTAGGGGCAGTGGCTCGTTGGTGTGATGGTGCGACTGACTGATACGTTGAACCAGGCCCTTTTTCTCCAGCGCCTCCAGGGTGTCGCGACTCAGCCCCCACTGCGCGGTCAACGCGTGGGAGAGGCCATGGGGGTGCTTGGCCAGTATCTGAACGGCTTGTTTCTGTTTTGCGGCGCGGCTGATCGCCGGATGCTCGGGGTAGGCCCCGGAGAGCAATTGCCAGAGGCGATCCTGGCGTGCGATGGCAGGCTCGCCCTGGCGCAAGAGTGTCGGCAAGGCACAGCTCAAGGTGTCGCCCAGGCCATGCTGGTAGTAACTCGCGGTCCAGCAGCATAGTTGCCAGAGCGTTTCGGGTAGTAACGGCTCGAGATCGATCAGTTCTGCTGCACGCTTGAGGCGAGCGGGTGGTACTTCTGATGCGTCGCTCAGGGAGGCAATGACCCCCACCATCTGGCGCTGCCCGAAGGGCACGCGAACTCTCTGACCCGGACACAGGTCTTCGGGCCGCACCCCGCTGGGCGCGCGATAATCGAAGAGTCGTCGCAGTGGCGAGGGCAGCGCGACCTGCAGTATGGGTCCGGACACATTCGCTCCTTGGTTAGCCCGGCATGTTAGCATTGCCGGGTCATTCGCATGAGACTTGCGTTGGTGCCCGTTTCTGGTATTATCGCCGGCCTATTTTAAGGTCTCTGCGTATTGGCGCCGGAACCAGCAGTCAACCACAGTGCGGTGCCAGATCAGGTCGATCGGGTGGCGGCACAACCTACCGAGGAAATATCCATGAAAGCTGATTTGCATCCTACTTACCAGGAAATCGAAGCTACCTGCAGCTGCGGTAACGTGATCAAGACCCGTTCCACACTGAAAAGCGGTATTCACCTGGACGTCTGCTCCGAGTGCCATCCCTTCTACACCGGCAAGCAGAAGATCCTCGACACCGGCGGCCGGATCGAGCGCTTCAAGCAGCGTTTCGGCGCCGTTAGCTCCAAGTAACATCACCATGCCTGGCCGCTCGAAAGTGCTGGCTACACGGCAAGTGAACAAAAAGGCGCTCCTCTGGAGCGCCTTTTTTGTTGCCTGGCTGTTAGCCCCCGCCCTGCAGGCAGAGCCTTGCGCACCGATTGGCAGAGGAAGCGAGGTAAGCAGCCGCTTTGTTATAGATGGCGATACCCTCGAGCTGACTGATGGCCGTCGTGTGCGCCTGCTTGGCATCGATACCCCCGAGATCGGGCGACGGGGCGAGCCGTCCGAGCCCTTTGCCCAGGCCGCCAAAAAACGCCTTCAGCAGCTGGTCGGGGGGCGCGGATTGCGAATGTATTTGGGGGAGGAGCCGCGTGATCGTTACGGTCGAACTCTCGCCCATCTGCATACTGCAGATGGCAGCAATATAGAAGCGCAGTTGCTGGAGGAGGGTCTGGGCTTTGCACTGGTGGTTCCGCCCAATGACGCAATGGCCGATTGTCATGGATTGGCTGAGCGCAGAGCACGCCTGGAGAAGCTCGGGGTCTGGAGTCGCTCACCGATCACTCGCGCCTCAGCAGTGAAGGAGGGTGGCTTCACCATTGTCAGCGGACGGGTCAAATCGGTTTCCGAGGGCGGGGGCCATCTGTGGTTGGATCTGGATGGCCCCATTACGCTGCGCATTGGCCGGGACGAACGCAAGGCCTTTGCTGGTTCTCTCAAGGAGGGGGCTCCCCGCAGCTGGGTGGGACGTCAGGTTGAAGCCCGTGGCTGGATAGTCGACCGCCAGCGCAAGGGAAAATCGCCAACTGGCTTTAAAAGGTTCATGCTGCCCATACGCCATCCTTTTATGTTGGAGATTGACTGATGCGTTCGGTGTTCCTCAGTGTTTTGGCTTTTGCCTGTTTGGTTGTTCAGGGCTGCGCGGTCAATCCGGTCACCGGCAAGCAGGACTTTGTGATGATGTCCGAAAGCCAGGAGCTGGCGATGGGTCGTCAGGCCAATGCGCAAATCAGTCAGCAGATGCCGATGGTGGATAATCCTGCCCTGCAGGCCTATGTGCAGAAAATAGGTGAAGAGCTGGCGCGCAATAGCCATCGAAGCAATATCGAGTACCGTTTCCAGGTAGTAGATTCCGCCGACATCAACGCGTTCGCCTTGCCCGGCGGGTTTGTCTATATGAACCGCGGGCTGATGGCCTACATGAACTCCGAAGCTGAGTTGGGGGCGGTGCTAGGACACGAAATCGGTCACGTAACGGCCCGCCACGGTGTACGTCAACAGAGCATGGCCATGGGTTCAAATCTGCTTGGCCAATTAGTCACCATCGGTACCGGTATTCCTGCCGCGGGCGATCTCAGTAATATGCTGGGCAGCGCAATGGTCTCGGGCTACGGTCGGGACATGGAGCTTGAAGCTGACGGCCTGGGGGCCGAATATCTGGCTCGGTCAGGCTATCGACCGGACGCCGTGCTGGAGGTTATCGGGGTGCTCAAGGATCAGGACACCTTTGCCAGGCAGCAGGCCGAAGCGCTCGGTAAGAAGGTTGAAGGTTATCATGGGCTCTTTGCCAGTCACCCAACCCATGACCAGCGGTTGCAACAGGTGGTTGAGCAGGCGCGGGCCTTGACTACCGGCGCAAGCCAGCGCGTAGGCCGCGATGATTACCTCAAGGCAATCGAGGGGATGGTCTACGGTGATAGCGCGGCCCAGGGTGTTATACGTGACCAGCGGTTCTATCACGTACCTTTGAATATGCGACTTGATTATCCATCGGGCTGGACCATTATTAATCGTCCTGACGTTGTGCTTGGGCATACTCCCGACGAGAGCGCTTTTATTGCAATGACGCTTGAAACGGTAACCGCCGGATCAGACGTGCGCGAGCTCCTTCGCCAGCGGGCCGGGGGTAAGGCACGGCTCACTCAGGAACAGATGTTTTCGGGTTCAGGTTACAAGGGTGTCATGGCTATTCTGCCCGGCCAGAATCCCCGTCGGGTGGGTGCGATCCTGCGCAATGATCAGTTGTTTCTGTTTATCGGCGCGGTCCGCGGGCAGACTCGATTGGAAACCCACGATAGCGGGTTCGTCAGCGTCATTCGCAGCTTTGCGGGCTTGAGTGCATCGGACCGCAAAAAAGCCGCCCCTTTGCACATCCGGCTGGTCCGGGCGGGCAAAGGCGATACCTATGCGAGACTGGCACGCAACAGCCCTTTGGGAGATGACGCACAGGCGCGTCTGCGCCTGCTTAATGGTCATTGGCCTGACGGTGAGCCCGAGGCTGGTCAATGGCTCAAAGTTGTAAAATAATGTCCTTGACATTGATCCTGTGAATGATCTTGTTCGCGCAGGTCCTTTTCTGTATTCTCGTCGACCCGCATAAGCAACTTGACCGGAATATTGAACATGTCTGATTTGAGAACCGATGCACTCGACTATCATGCCAACCCACGTCCGGGCAAGCTGAGCGTCGAGCTGACAAAGCCTACCGCCACAGCCCGTGACCTCGCGCTTGCCTACAGCCCGGGTGTTGCAGAGCCGGTACGCGAAATCGCCAAGGACCCTCTCAATGCCTTCAAATACACCGGCAAGGGTAACCTGGTAGCTGTTATCTCCGATGGCACGGCCATCCTCGGCCTGGGTAATCTGGGACCGCTGGCCAGCAAGCCAGTAATGGAAGGCAAGGGCGTTTTGTTCAAGCGTTTCGCCGGTATCGACGTGTTCGATATCGAAGTCGAATCCGAAAGCCCTCAGGCTTTCATCGACACCGTACGCCGTATCTCCTGCACCTTTGGCGGTATCAATCTTGAGGATATCAAGGCGCCAGAGTGCTTTGAGATTGAGCGTGCGCTTGTTGAGCAGTGCAACATCCCGGTCTTCCATGATGACCAGCACGGCACCGCTATTGTGACCGCTGCAGCGATGATCAACGCGCTGGAGTTGGCCGACAAGAAGCTGGAAGATGCCAAGATTGTTTGCCTGGGCGCCGGCGCTGCGGCTATCGCGTGCATGAAGCTCCTGGTCAGCATGGGCTGCCGGGTCGAGAACATCTACATGCTCGACCGCAAGGGTGTGATCCACTCTGGCCGTGATGACCTGAACGAGTACAAGGCCATCTTCGCTACCGAGACTGAAAAGCGTACCCTGGCTGACGCCATGAAAGGCGCCGATGTGTTCGTTGGCCTGTCCGGTCCGAACCTGCTCAAGCCGGCCGAGTTGAAGCTGATGGCTGAAAACCCCATCGTCTTCGCCTGTTCCAACCCTGATCCGGAAATCGACCCCGAACTGGCCCACGCTTCACGTCCCGACGTGATCATGGCTACCGGTCGCTCTGATTATCCTAACCAGGTAAACAACGTACTGGGCTTCCCCTTCATCTTCCGTGGTGCTCTGGACGTACGCGCTACATGCATCAATGAAGAGATGAAGATTGCTGCCGTACATGCGATCCGCAAGCTGGCCAAAGAGCCTGTGCCTGAGTACGTTTCTGCTGCCTACGGCGGGATCGCACTCGAGTTCGGTCGTGAGTACATCATTCCCAAGCCGATGGATGTGCGCCTGATCGAGGAAGTGCCTGCTGCTGTTGCCCAGGCCGCTATCGATTCGGGTGTTGCCACTCTGCCTTATCCGGCTCACTACCCGCTCAAGTCGGTAGAAGACTGCAAGTAACGAGTCTGGATACGAAAAAACCCGCTTAGGCGGGTTTTTTTGTGTCATGCGGAAGCTGCAGGCGCCTCGAGGGTCAGTACGACCGCGTCTTGCCGCGGGGTCAGATCTGCAATCAGCAGGCAGCCTGCTGGTCGATCAAGGCTTTGTAGCAGCGCATTAGCGACTTCCGGTTCCAACGATTGACGGAAACAACGTGCCATGGCGCGTGCTCCATAGCGTCGGTCGAAGCCTCGTTCGCCCAACCAGTTCTTCAGTGCAGGCTTGGCGACAAGTTGTACCTGGTGTCGGGCGAGTCGATTGTTCAGTCGCTCTAGTGCAAGCTCCACCAGCACAAGCACCTGATCATCATCCAGACGTTGATATATCAGCTGCTGGTCAATCCGATTGAGAAACTCAGGGGCGAAGGCCTTTTCCAGGGCCAGCCTGTGCTGCTTTTGCTCCTGGCGAGTCCGCCAGGCTTCTGGTAGCCAGCGACGCCAGCCCCTTTGCTGGCGCTGCTGCCAGCTCCAGATTGCTTGTGCGCCAACATTACTGGTCATGAAAATCAGACTGTTGCGGAAATTCAAAGTGGTGGTGCCGGAGCTGAGTCGCAATTCACCGTTGTCAAAAATGTTCATCAATGCGCGGGTCACAGGTTCGCTGGCTTTTTCCAGCTCGTCGAACAGCACGATGCCCGGCTTGCCAAAACTGCCCTCAATCGCCTCGCGGTCAAACAGCGTATTGCCTTCCTTGCTGCCGACATAACCAGGCGGTGCGCCAGTCAGTGATGCGGCGTAATGTTCCTGGGCCAGAGTATTCATATCAATCCGGCACAACGCATCAGCTCTGCCATGAATGGCCTCTGCAAGCAGCCGCACTGTTTCGGTCTTGCCCACACCAGTTGGCCCCATGAGCAGCATGACGGCCAGCGGCTTGCGTGGATCGCCCAGCTCAGCTTTGATCAGGGCCAGGCTTGCAGCTATCGCATCCAGGGCAGCATCCTGCCCTGTAATGCGTGAGCGTAGTTGCTGCATGACGGTGTCAAGATTGAACTGGAATCGCGACTGACGCACGGAGGGCGTGGTGCCCCCCGTGCGCTGGTTGTGCTCAAGCACCTCATTGATAAAGGGCATTACCGGCTCCCCTCGTCAATATCATGCTCCGGCTTCCTTGTCCTTGCCGGGATGCGGCAGCTCACCTACGGGGCAGTCCTTGACGCCTATGGTACTGCGAGTCATTTTCTCCACATCGTCGCGGGCCTTCTCTGCGTCCAGAACCCAGGTGCGATAGAAGTCGAACGGGCAGTCAGCGACACCGCGGTCGCCGTCCCCGGAGTTGTACATCCCGGTATAGCCCCGGTGCAGTAGCTTGAACAGATGATTCTGTGACTGGTCATTGGCACGCGCATCGCGGATCTGCGATACCGAGAGCTGGGCGTACTGGATACCCATATCCTCTTCGCCACATTCGCCCAGCGTACGACCGTCGAAGCCGATAATCGCCGAGTGGCCGAAATAGGAGTACACCCCGTCAAAGCCGCTGGCGTTGGCTACCGCCACATAGCAGTTGTTGGCCCAGGCCATGGACTTGGACATCATCACCTGTTGTTCCTTGGCCGGGTACATATAGCCCTGACAACGGACGATCAGCTCGGCGCCTTTCATCGCACAGTCTCGCCAGATTTCCGGATAATTGCCGTCGTCGCAGATGATCAGGCTGATTTTCATGCCCTTGGGGCCTTCCGATACATAGGTCCGGTCACCGGGATACCAGCCTTCGATCGGACACCAGGGAATACACTTGCGGTATTTCTGGACGATCTCGCCCTGATCATTGATCAGTACCAATGTGTTATAGGGCGCTTTATGCGGGTGTTCCTCGTGCCGCTCGCCTGTCAGGGAGAATATCCCCCAGGTTTTAGCCTGCTTGCAGGCTTCACTGAAAATGCGTGTTTCGTCTCCTGGAATAGTCGCCGCGGTGGCCATCATTTCGTCGTTGTCGTACATGATCCCCATGGTGCTGTATTCGGGGAATACCACCAGATCCATACCCGGCAGGCCTTTTTTCATGCCGACGACCATATCCGCGATGTTGCGTGCGTTGGCCAGCACCTCTTCGCGAGTATGCAGCCTGGGCATCTTGTAATTGACGACCGCGACGCCCACGGTATCGGGACTGCTTGAAATATCTCCATGACGCATTGGTTAATCCTCCGCTTGCTTGGTTTGGGACGGTCAGTTGAGGTCTATGCCCAGCTTGCTGACGCGATAGCGCAGTTGTCTGAGTGTCAGGTTGAGTCGTCTGGCGGCCTCAGATTGGTTGTTGTTGGTGTCCACCAGGGTGGCGCGGATCTGCGCGGCTTCATCCTGGTTAACCCAGTTATAGGAGCGTCCGTAAGGCCGTTGGCCGGGCCCGCTTGGTTGATATGCAGGTGTTTCCGGTACACCGGGAAGGCTCGGCTTCTCGGTGATAGCGTGTTCGGGAAGGTTGATAGCGCTTTCCGATGAAAGACTGTGTTTGAGCTTTGCGCCGCTGAGAGAATCCTGGTCGCTGGTCAGGGCTGTGCGCTCGAGAACGTTCTGCAGCTGGCGGATGTTGCCTGGCCAGTCAAAACGTTCAAGCACCTCGAATGCATCCGCTTCAAGGCTCCAGTTGCGCTCGTAGTGGTGATTGAGCTCGTTGAGAAAATGCAGTGCCAACTGTCGGATGTCTTCCTGGCGTTCGCGCAGGGGAGGTAGTTGCACGGGTACGACATGCAGTCGATAGAACAGATCCAGGCGGAACCGCCCCTGATTGACCGACTCCTGTAGATTGACGTGTGTCGCAGTTATCACTCTAAAGTCCACTGAAACAGCACTGTCGCTGCCGACAGGGTCCACCTTTTTTTCCTGTAGTACACGCAGCAGCTTGGCTTGCAGAGCCAGGGGCATGTCACCTATTTCGTCCAGAAACAGAGTGCCACCGTCTGCCTGGACAATCTTGCCCTGCTTGTTCTGGGAGGCTCCGGTAAAGGCGCCTTTGGCATGGCCAAACAGCTCGGATTCGAGCAGGTCCGCGGGTATGGCGGCGCAATTGATGCAGATGAAAGGTTTCTCGCGCCGGTCGCTTTGCTGGTGCGTCATCCGGGCGAACTTTTCCTTGCCGGTGCCGGACTCGCCGAGCAGCATCACCGGCGCATCGCTGCGGGCAACCTGAATGGTGGAGCGCACGGCATCCATGAGTGCTGGACTGGTGCCCAGAATTCCGTGGGCCAGGCTCTGCTTGAGCATCGCTTCAATCGCGATGCTGTGACGTAGATGCTGGTTTTCCTTTACCAGGTGCGCTGTCTGATCCACCACAAACTGATGGATGCGCAATACCTGGCCGACCATGGAGGCAGCGATACGCATCAAGCTTATGTCACCATCAAAGGGCCTTTCATGCAGACCCTCGCGCTGTACCGAGAGCACACCGATCGGCCTGCCTGATTCCAGGATAGGCACAGCGATAAAAGTCATGCGTCCGCCGGTATGGTTCGACAGTTCCGCCATCCGATAAATGAACAGCGGCTCTTTGTTAACGTCAGGTACCAGGCCAATAGAGCCAGTGCGCATGACGTAGCCGGTCACACCCTGATTGATATTCAGGGTAAAGCGGCCGGCCTTGAGATCTTCTGGCGATAATCCGTAGGAATAGCGCACTTCAATGGTGTTGTTAGACGCTACAGGCAGACTGACTCTGCCGCAGTTGAGGCCATATAGCTGCGAAAGCAGCCGTAGAATCCCCTGTATGGTGCGCGGGGCATCCAGTGGCTTTTCCAACAGCTTGGCCATTTCCAGAATCACGACCAGTTCACGCTTCATCTGCTGGGATATCCCATCGGACATGGTTGTCACGGAATGCAGGCTCCTTGGGTAGGGGATGAACTGGCCCCCCGTGGCCTGCGTCTTGGGCGTGCACCGGCTAGGTTGCTAGCTCAGTGACTGATCATCCACGGACGTCGCGGACCACTTTGTTGCTTCAGGGGCGGTGGCTGCCCTTCAGCGCGTGGCTGATGGGTGCATTTACCTGAACTGCAACAACTGTGCCCGTGTCCATGGCTGACCTTTGGTTGATGGGCGCTACGTTCATTGGTTTCATGGGCGGTGCGTTGTTGACGACTGAGTACCTGCAGACGTGGCGCGCTGATCAGGCGCTGCATGGTCTGCCCGCAGGCAGGGCAGTCGCGGGGCAGGTTGCGTTCTGCGCTGGGTAGCAAGGCTTCAAAAGCCCCGCATTGGGGACAGTCGAAATCGTATAGGGGCATGGTGTGCTCTCTAACTGTGCGCTCTAGGGTGTGGTCGTCGCACCAAAATGAAGCGCGACGACCTGTCCGGATCACTTATTCCATTTGGACGTTGGTACTTCCGGGCTATTGACCGAGATCGTCGGGCCGTCTGCGTTCGGCATGATGTCGAAGTCGAATATCTCGGTGGGAATCCACAGAGTGGCGCATACGTTGGGAACATCGACGATGCCGCTGATGTGTCCCTGCACCGGCGCGGTACCAAGTAATGAGTAGGCCTGGGCACCACTGAAACCGAATTTCTTCATGTATTCGATGGCGTTCAGGCAGGCCTGACGGTAAGCCACATGGGCATCCAGGTAATGCTGCTTGCCATTCTCATCGACAGAAATGCCCTCGAAGATCAGGTGCTTCTTGTAGCTGGGGGCCATGTCGCTGGGCTGGAATATGGGGTTCTTCACGCCGTACTTTTTGACCCCATCCTTGATCAGGTTGACCCGGATGTGGATCCAGCCGGCCATTTCAATGGCGCCGCAGAAAGTGATCTCGCCGTCACCCTGGGAAAAGTGCAGGTCGCCCATCGACAGCCCGCCGCCCTTGACGTAGACCGGGAAGAACACCCGTGAGCCTTTGGTCAGGTCCTTGATGTCGCAGTTGCCGCCGTGTTCGCGGGGTGGCACGGTGCGGGCGCCTTCATTGGCAATCTTTGCTGCTACGTCACCGGTGGCTCGTCCGGTATGGGCGGTCGGCGCGTAGGGCGGGTTTGCCAGTCCGGGTACACGATCAGGGTCGGTATCGATCAGTGCCTGTTCGCGCTTGTTCCACTCATCGAGCAGCTCCTGCGAAGGCAGGCAGCCAATCAGGCCTGGGTGCATCAAACCAATGAATTCCACGCCGGGAATATGCCGAGACTTGGTGTAGATGCCGTTGAAGTCCCAAATGGTCTTGCGGGCTTCCGGGAAGTGTTCGGTCAGGAAGCCGCCGCCGTTCTCCTTGGCAAATACGCCGTTGAAACCCCACATCTGGTCGGCGAAGGCACCCAGGTCGAGAATATCCACAACCATCAGGTCACCGGGTTCCGCACCTTCTACTGCTACCGGGCCACTTAGGTAGTGCACCTTGCTCAGGTCCACATCGCGCACGTCATCAGCACTGTCGTCGTTGGCGATCTGTCCGCCGGTCCAGTCCATGCACTCGATGATGAAGTCATCGCCAGGCTTGACCGTCGCTACCATCGGCACATCGGGGTGCCAACGGTTATGAATGATGTCGTGTTCCTTGGGGCTCTTGCTCAGATCGATTTTGATCAATGTCTCAGCCATGACTGTGAATCCTCTATGTGGGTGATAGCAATCGCGGCCAGATCCTGGCCAGTCATGATCCCAGAGCAGATGACGTGCCAGCTTTGTCATTAAAAGGAAAAGTCGTTTGTAATCATAAAGATAGAAATCAATAGTCAATTAATGTCAGATCTTGATGATTCGATGTCATGACAATGTCACCGCTTGAATGTGGACATTGTCATGACAATGTCAGATTGCGCCATCTGGGAGACGGCTATGTCAGACCGTGTGCTTTGCTCAGCCATATCCAGGTGGTGCACGCAGGTCATTGATATTTGGCGGTTTAAACGTATTGGCTGATATTTTTATCAAGGATTTCGGAATGCTGGCACAAGGGTTGCTCAGGGTGTGTTGACAGGTAGACAAACCGTTAAACGGATTTGCTTGCCGGTTTTACCCACATCTAGGAGATCCACCCATGCAAGATTCGATACGCAAGATGCCCGCCTGGAAGCGCCATGTGCTGGCGTTGGCGCTGGGCACCGGCTTGGGCGTGACCGGCGTTGCCAATGCAGCCGATTACCCGACCGATAAGGTTAATACCACAGGCCTCGCGGTTACCGATGACACAGTTCAGGTCGGTATCCTGCATTCCATTACCGGCACCATGGCTATCAGTGAAACAGGTTCGGTAGAAGCTGAAATACTCGCCATTGAGCAGATCAACGCGATGGGCGGTGTACTCGGCCGTCAGATCGAGATTATTCAGGAAGACGGCGCCAGTGATTGGCCCACCTTTGCCGAGAAGTCACGCAAGCTTCTTACCCAGGACAAGGTTGCTGCCGTGTTTGGCTGCTGGACCTCGGCCTCACGCAAGGCGGTTCTGCCAGTCTTCGAAAAGGAAAACGGGATGCTTTATTACCCGACTTTCTACGAAGGGCTTGAGCAGTCCAAGAACGTTATCTACACAGGCCAGGAAGCAACTCAACAGATCCTCGCCGGCCTGGACTGGATAGCCGAAGAGAAAAGTGCCAAGACGTTCTACCTGGTTGGTTCTGACTATATCTGGCCACGTACTTCCAACAAGATTGCCCGCAAGCACATTGAGAATGTCCTGGGTGGCACGGTTGTTGGCGAAGAGTACTACCCGCTGGGCAATACCAACTTCGGTTCGCTGATCAACAAGATCCGTCTGAAAAAGCCTGACGTGGTGTATTCAAGCATTGTCGGTGGCTCCAACGTTGCCTGGTGGAAGCAGTTGAATGCCGCAGGTATTACGGCTGATCGCCAAACCATCATGACCATTTCCGTTACCGAGGACGAAGTGCTGGGTATTGGCGGTGAGAACATGAAGGGTTTCTATTCCTCCATGAAGTACTTCCAGTCCCTGGAAAACGACAACAACTCCGAGTTCGTCAAGGCGTTCAAGGCTCGCTGGGGTGAAGACAGCGTCATCGGTGACGTGACTCAGGCAGCTTATCTCGGCCCCTGGTTGTGGAAAGCAGCAGTTGAAAAGGCTGGAAGCTTTGATGTCGACAATGTCAGTGCCGCCTCTCCGGGCATCGAACTGACTACTGCGCCTGAAGGCTACGTCAAGATTCATGCAAACAATCACCTCTGGAGCAAGCTGCGCGTTGGTCAGTGGCAGGAAGACGGCCAGGCCAAGGTAGTTTACGAGTCAGACCTGATCGAGCCTAACCCCTTCCCCGAAGGTTATCAGTAAGCCCCTGGCTTAAGCGTAGATCAACACCGGTGCGGTCATTGTTGACCGCATCGTACTGAGTCAAGGAGAACGATCATGGGCGGTTATTCCTCGCAGGAACTCACGGCCATCTTTGTCATGCAGGGGTTCAGTGGGCTCAGCCTGTTCTGCGTATTCCTGTTGATGGCATTGGGGCTGGCGATCATCTTTGGACAGATGGGCGTCATCAACATGGCCCACGGCGAGTTTCTCACCCTGGGCGCCTACATTACCTGGATGGTATCCGTTCTCGGCACCGAGATATGGCCGTGGATGGCGCATATCTATTTCCCGATAGCGATACTTGCAGCATTCACCGGGACGTTTATTCTCGGTTATTTTGTCGAACGATTAATGATCAGGCGCCTTTACAAGCGCCCCCTGGATACCTTGCTGGCGACCTGGGGGTTGGGTCTCATCATGCAGCAGGCCTTCCGCTCCGGCTTTGGCCCGCGCGAAGTCAGCGTCAATCTGCCCCCGTGGCTAATGGGATCGTGGAGACCAACAGACATCATCGATATTCCGGTCAACGGGATGTTCGTGATGGTCATTACCTTTTTCATCACCCTTGGCGTAGCACTGCTGCTGTACAAGTCGCGCTGGGGAATAAAAGTTCGAGCGACTACCCAGAATCGGCCTATGGCCAATGCGGCAGGGATCAACACGCAACGGGTTGATCGATTCACCTTCGCCCTGGGTTGCGGTATTGCCGGTGTCGCCGGAGCTGCCTTTACAACCATCGCCTCCACAGGTCCTACCACGGGTTCGCTGTATATCGTGGATACCTTCCTGGTCGTGGTTTTTGGTGGCGCAGCCAGCATTCTCGGCACCGTGGTATCGGCGTTCGGTATTGCCCAGGCGCAGTCGATAATGGAGTTTTTCCTTAGCGGTTCCATGGCCAAGGTGATCACCCTTACGGTGGTAGTCGGCATTCTGATGGTTCGTCCCCAGGGACTCTTTGCAAGCAAGGTGCGCCGTTGATCGGCGTTCCTGCTGGAGGTTATTGATATGGATAGATGGATAGCGGCTTTCGGGGGGCGGCAACGACTGTTGCAATTGCTGGCGCTGTCAGTCCTGCTTCTGGTTATCCTGCCACTGACGCTGGATATATTCAGACTCAACCTGTTGGGCAAGTACCTGACCTACGCGTTCGTCGCTGTCGGTCTGGTGCTCTGTTGGGGATATGGGGGCATTCTCAGTTTGGGCCAGGGGGTCTTCTTTGGCGTTGGTGGTTATTGCATGGCGATGTTCTTGAAGTTGGAATCGTCTGCTCCGGAATTCACCTCGATTCAGAGTACCCCGGGCATTCCTGACTTCATGGACTGGAACCAGATCACCGAACTGCCAATGATGTGGGTACCGTTTCACAGTCTTACGCTGACCATCATCCTTATGCTGACGGTGCCAGCTCTGATTGCCTTCTTCATTGGCTTTGCCATGTTCAAGCGCCGGGTAGGCGGGGTGTATTTCGCAATCATTACGCAGGCCATTGCCTCCATCGCGACCATTCTTATCGTCGGGCAGCAGGGTTATACCGGTGGTATCAATGGTATTACCGACCTGAGAACACTGTTGGGCTGGGATATTCGTTCCGATAGCGCACGCTATATTCTGTACTTTGTTTGCTGCGTCGCGCTGATCATTTGTCTGTTGATCGGTCAGTTCGTGTTGGAGAGTCGCTTTGGCAAACTGTTGATAGCCATGCGCGATCAGGAAGACCGCGTGCGCTTTTCGGGATACGACGTTGCCAACATCAAGATCTTTGTCTTCGCCCTGGCAGCGGTATTTTCGGCCATCGGCGGTGCGATGTTTGCCTTGCAAGTGGGCTTCATGTCGCCTTCCTTTGTGGGCACAGTGGCATCAATCGAAATGGTCATCTTCTGCGCCGTGGGCGGCAGGCTGTCGCTGATTGGTGCCGTGTATGGAGCACTGCTGGTCAACCTGGCCAAGACAATGCTCTCAGAAACCTTTCCGCAACTCTGGATCGTTTTCATGGGTGCGTTGTTCATCGGCGTAGTTCTGCTGTTCCCCCAGGGTCTGGCCGGTATCTACAACGACTACATAAAGCCACCCCTCTCGGGGCTATTGGGTCGCTCTCGCAAAAAGGAAAGTGAGCCGGACGCTGGTCAGGAGGCACAATCATGAGTTCACCGATATTGCTTGCGATTGAAGATTTGACTGTCTCCTTTGATGGGTTCAAGGCGGTTGATGGGCTCAATCTTTATGTGGAGCGCAACGAGGTGCGAGTAGTCATCGGGCCTAACGGTGCGGGCAAGACAACCTTGCTGGATCTGATCTGCGGCAAGACGCGCGCTTCCTCAGGTTCAATCATGTTCAAGAACACCGAACTGACCAAGCTTGCAGAGAATCAGATCGTCAAGGCGGGTGTGGGTAGAAAGTTCCAGACGCCTTCGATCTACGAGAATCTCACCGTGCGCGAGAATCTGCAGCTGTCCTACCCTGGCGGGCGCACTGTATTTGGCAGTCTGTTCTTCAAGACAACCGAGCATGTCACCCAGAGAGTCAGTGAAGTGGCTGCTGATATTTTCCTCGAAGAGCGGCTGGACGTCAGTGCTGGTCTATTGAGTCATGGTCAGAAGCAATGGCTGGAAATCGGGATGCTGCTTATTCAGGATCCTGAGTTGCTGATGCTGGATGAGCCCGTGGCAGGCATGAGTGTCCCGGAGCGTGAAGCGACAGCTGATCTGCTACGGCGTATCAGCGCCAATCGTTCAGTGATCGTGATTGAGCACGATATGGATTTCGTTAAGGACATCGCCAACAAGGTCACCGTATTGCACCAGGGCAAGCTGCTCGCCGAGGGCAAGATGGACGATGTTCAGAAAAACGAAAAAGTTATCGAGGTCTACCTGGGCCATTAAATAGAAGGAATCGGACATGCTGGCTGTTCGCGATTTGTACGTAAGTTACGGAATGAGCGAGGTCATCCATGGTATTTCGCTGGATGTCGGAGCCAATGAAACCGTAGCAGTCATGGGGCGCAACGGGATGGGCAAGACCACGTTGTTTAAATCCCTTATCGGGATGCAGCCCAGTAGCAGTGGAAGCATCACCTTTAACGGCAAGGAGTTGAGTAAGGCGCAGTCCTACCAACGTGTAGCCAACGGTATTGCCTACGTACCACAGGGCCGTATGGTTTTTCCTACCCTCACGGTGGAGGAAAATATCATGGCGGGTCTTGAGGCGTCAGGGCGCAAGAAAGTGCCGGGCGACATCTACGAGCTTTTTCCGGTGCTACTGGAGATGCGTCGCCGCAAGGCGGGTAACTTGTCTGGGGGGCAGCAGCAACAGTTGGCCATCGGTCGCGCGTTGGCTGCGGACCCGAAGATCCTTTTGCTTGATGAGCCTACCGAGGGTATTCAGCCATCAATCATCAAGCAGCTGGCCAGCACGCTCAACGATATCAAGCATGCGCGCAAGATCAGTATTGTGGTTTCCGAGCAGGTCCTGAGCTTTGCACTGGCAGTAGCTGACCGGATGCTGGTAATCGACAAGGGCAACATCGTACATGAGGCAAGTGGTAGCGAGATTGATCGCGAACACATCAGCCGTTACCTCTCCGTGTGACCAATGTGGTCGTACCCTCCGCCCGTGAAGACGGGCGGAGGGTTTTTTTATGCCTCGCAAACGCAAAGAAGCCTTGACGGCAAAATCCCAGCCCCTATAATGCGCGTCTGCCCAGTCAGGGCG